>CALXZQ010000067.1 GCA_944393275.1 uncultured Clostridia bacterium | reverse complement strand
ATAGCTTATTTCCTATCTTATATATAGCAAATACAATTGCAATATTTCCAATTAAATTTAATATTCTAAGTAGCTCAATTATATCGAAATGTATTAACTTAAAGAAAATACTATACACAAAAGCTAATGAAATTTGGTGTGGATATGCTTGCATATATTCTTTTAAGGTAATTCCTGCATATGTTGTACTATTTAAGAATTCTTCTGGCGTTCCTCTTGCAATCATCTGTGCCATATTAGAAACATGCACAGAATCAGCTACGATATATGGATTTACAGCAATTAGCCATATCACATTAAATAAAATATATATAGTTACTGAAGTTATAATTAAGCATTTTCTAGCCTTCTTATTTTTTTCAGTGTCATATTTATACAATTTATTATTAATTAGTTTAGTTAAAATACAAATTAATATTGCTAATATTATAGCAAAAATAATATACATGTAATTATTTAGTACAGTTGTTGTACATTCCGAAAAGTCAAGTCTTGTTGTAAATAATAAATTTAATACTAATATTATTACTAAACATATTATTCCTATTATACATATAATTTTTTTCAACTTTATTTCTCCATTTTCTAAATCCTATTTTATCGTAGAATTGCTTAAGATATAAAATTCTTCTTGACTTGGTTTATATTTTCTTTCCATTTTTTCTAACATGTTGTCATATTCTTCCGCTTTTTTTTCGTCAATTTTCATAACTGGACTATCATAATAAATCCATCTTCTACCATCCAGAGTATTCTCTTTAAGCTCTTTTACCATCATAGCAGCTGGAAATATTTTTCCCTCTATACATATATTAAATTTCTTGCAACTTTTAAATCCTAGACTTACATAATTACTAGGACTTCCAAATATTACTATTGTATCATATCCAAGATTTATAGCTTTTTTAAAAGATTCTTCTATAAGCATTTTTCCATATCCTCTTCTCTGATACTCTGGTAAAATACTTACAGGACCAAATGTTAATATTGGCTTTTCTTTTCCATCCTCATCAACTAGTTTCGCTTTTGTATACATTATATTTCCTATAACTTGTCCATCTAATTCTATTACAAAATCTAACTCTGGAATAAAATCATTATGATTTCTCATAATGTGCACTAAATAATGTTCTGTACATCCTGGAGTATATTGATTATAAAAAGCTTTTCTTGTTATCTCCTCTACTTTTCTATAGTCTTCTTGTTTTTCATTTCTTATATTTATCATTATTAGCTCCTTTTTCTATATTATATATTTAAATTAATATCATTCTCTGTCATTATCAAGCAAATATACTTAATCTTTTTTTAATATTCCTTTTTGGAATCTTTTTTACGGCTAAAATGAATATAGAAACCTCTATAATTAAATTTGGGCTATTTTCTATTTTAGTCTTTATTATTAGCATAAATAATTAGTTAATTTATCATCATCTTTTACAGTTAATAAGGTATTTTACGTCTAATTAATCCTATTTTCAAATAATCTATAGATAAATAAGGAAATTTATACTATTCTAAAAATCTTTTTGCAAGAAGTGTCTTTCCTGTATGTGAATCTCCTACCATTAGAATTATTATATTTTCTCATTCTAATACTCTTATTATAATATTATTTTTATAATTAATTTCCCATTTATATATTTAGCAGATATATTTCCATTATTTAATTCCACTAATTGTTTCGCAATAGATAGACCTAGTCCTGTGGATTCTTTAGCATCCTCTACAGTAAAATATCTATTAAAGATTTTCTGTACAGTTGTAGCATCTAACATTGTTGATTTATTTAAAAATATAATTTCTCCTTTCTCATTTAGTGTTACATTAAATTCTCCATTACTATATTTAATAACATTAGATAATATATTTTCAAATACCCTAATTATTGCATTTCTATCTACCATTTTATATATTTGTTTATCTGTAATATTTATGTTTGGTTCTATATTATTTTCTTTAAAGAGTATATAATAATTAGTTAAAGTTTCTTCCAATATCTCATTTAAGCACAAATTATTTTTTTCTATTTTTGTACTCATATCCATTGTTTTAGAAAAATCAAATAATTGCTCTGTTAATAATATTAAATCATTAGTTTTTCTATCAATTATATTTAAATATTCTTCTTGTCTCTCTTTTCCCTTTTTAGTTTTAAGTAAATCTACATATCCACTTATAGAGGTAAGTGGTGTTCTTAAGTCGTGAGAGATATTAGTTATAGATTTTTTTAGCTCTTGGTTTCCATTTACATATTGTAATTTTTGGTTCCTTAAATTTTTTAATTTGATATTTAAACTGTTAGCTAATCTTTTTATATCTGTATCTGCTGATGATACTGTAAGCAAATTGTTGGTATCTCCTTCCAGTATCCAGTTTATCGACTTTTCTATTTCTCTAATTGATTTCTTAATAAGATATAATTTAATGATTAAGAATATGCAAATAATGCTTACTATAGCAATTATAATATATAATACAAGATTCACTTTACGCACCTACTTTAATTCTTTTTTAGAAAAAATATATATTCCCAATATATTTATAGCACATATTAGAATAATAGAATAGATAGGCATTTGTTTTAAATTGTCTAAATCATTATTTCCAATTTCCATAGCCTGTCCTTGTGGAATTGAAAGATAAATCATTTTTGCTTGTTTAACTTTTTCATCACCTGGATAGTTTGGATCAAGTTCTTGGCTTATAATATGAGAAACACCATTTTCATCTGTAAAAGTATGATTTATATATTTATCAGTATTTGCAGTCAAAGAGAATGAAGCTTGTACTACATACATTGTTATAAAAAGAATTATACATATTGTTGTTGATACTGTTATTTCAGAGCATATCATAGATATGAAGTTAAAAATAGAGCAAAATGATATGATGACTAAAACAGCATTTAATAGTAACATTGCAAATTGAGATAATGGCATCTGCATTTGCCCAAATAAAGGAATACCAATTAAAAATACTAATACTAAATACACAATTTCGCATAAAATAGAGGCTATTATACTAATAATAAGATTTGCTAAAAAAATTGAGATTCTACTATGTCCTACTATAATTTTATTCCTTATAATTCCTTGTGAGTGTTCTTTTCCAATGAAAATACTTACAAATATTGCTATAAAAAGTCCTATATACATTATAAACTCATTCACGATTTTATCTAAATGTACCCCTTCATTAGATGTATATCTAAATAATGTGAATCCTGCTATTCCAATAGTTAAAAACATAAATAACCAAAATATAATATCCTTTTTTAATCTAAAAAAACCAGCCCTTAATAATTTATACATTTTCTGCACCTCCTATCAAATTTAGATAGTAGTTTTCTAGAGATTCACCTTTTTCTTGATATTCATTAACAATACAATCTCTTTTAGAAAGTGCAATAATCATATCTGAGATATTTATTTTTTGATATATATCAATTACCTCATTTGAGATAACTTCATATTTGACTTTATTTTCTTCTAAATATTTAACACATTCTTTTATGTTACTTACATTTATTGTAATTCTTTTTCTTAAGCTTTCTTCCAATTCTTTTTTAGATATTTCTTTAACTATTCTTGATTGGTCTATAAAACCATAACAAGTTGCAATTTTAGATAATTCATCTAAATAATGGCTAGAGATCAAAAATGTAATTCCGTTTTCTTTATTTAGCCTTAGAATTAATTCTCTTATTTCAATAATTCCTTCTGGGTCTAACCCATTAATAGGTTCATCTAATATTAAAAAATCCGGATTTCCAACTAATGTAATTGCAATTCCTAGTCTTTGTTTCATTCCTAAAGAAAAATTTTTAACATGCTTTTTTCCTGTTCCCTCTAATCCAACTAAATTTAAAATCTCTCCTAAATTATCTAGACTTGGATTTCCTATAATTTTTGCATATTCTTTTAGATTATCTATTGCTGACATATCATAACATAGAGATGGTACTTCTATAATCGCTCCTATTCTTTTTCTTGTTTTTATTATTTCTTTGCTCTCATTTGAAATGCCATAAATAGAATAATTCCCTCCTGTTGGTTTTTGAAGTCCACAAAGTACTCTAATTAATGTTGTCTTTCCTGCACCGTTTTTGCCAATAAGTCCATAAATTGCTCCTTTAGGTATATGCATATTAAGATTACTTATTACTTTAAACTTTTTATATCTTTTTTCAAGATTATTTGTTTCTAATATATATTCCATAACCTTCTCCTTTCATTATCAGAATTTTATCAACTAATGGTTAAGATATTGGTTAAGAAATAGTAAAGATTTAGTTAATATTTTTTATTCGCAAAGTTTAAATCCTATTCCCCATACTGATTCTATATATTCAGTATTTGTAATCTTTTTTATTTTATTTCTTATATTACTAATATGTACTTTTAAAGAATTTTCATCACAATCTAATGTATCTTCACTTATTAAATCAAGCATTTTACTTTTTGCTATAACTTGTTTTGGATTTAATAATAATTGTTTTACTATTGCGTATTCTGTTTTAGTTAAATGTATTGGCTTTCCTTCAATAAATAAAGTATGCTCATCTTGTTTTAATATCATATCTTTATATTTTAATTCAGAAACATTGTTTTTATATTCTCTAATTCTTAATTGTACTTTTATTCTTGCTAAAAGTTCCTCCTTATTAAATGGTTTTGTTATATAGTCATTTGCTCCTTCCAAAAGTGTATTCACTTTATCTTCTTGAGATATTTTTGCACTTAATACTATAATAGGTATATTTTTTATTCTTTTTATAATTTCTTCTCCATTTAATCCAGGTAGCATTAAGTCTAGTAATATAAGGTCTACTTCTTCTTTTTCTATAATCATTAGTGCCTCAGTTCCAGAATAGGCATTTAAAACCTTATACCCTGCTTCTTCTAATACATCTTTTAGCAAATTATGTATGTCTAAATCATCTTCTACAACAAGTATTGTTTCCATTATTCATCTCCCTTATTGTAATTTTGTAAGTACTTATCCGCTTCTTCTCTAGATTTAAAAATAATGATATTTTTATTATCTTTATATTTTTCTAGCAATTCATATATTTTTGGTAACTTCTCTTTTGGAAAATCTAATATAAATTGTTCAAATTCCTTATCAAAACTTTCTTCAAGCCAAGGTAGATCTCCCCTTTTCTTACCAATGCGACCTTTAGCTCCTTCTATACATAATTCCACTGGAAGGTCCATTAAAAATATTGTATCACATGCTTTAAAGCGCATTTCTAAAGTACGTTGGTAATTTCCATCTATAATCCATTTGTCTTGTTTTATTATTTCGCCTACCTTTTTATCAAATTCATCTTTTGATATATTAGTTCTATCTGGTTTATGCCATATCATATCTAAATGATATAAAGGGATATTTATAAGTTTTTCTAATTTTTGAGCAAATGTACTTTTCCCCGCTCCTGGGCATCCAATTACTATTATCTTTTCCATTTAAATTTCTCCTGTTTTAATATTACTTTTATATACGTCTGTTTATGCTTAGTTACAATAATCTATAGTTTGCTTATTCCTTATATTCTATCTAATATTTTCTTAGCATATGAACATTCTGCTATTACTTTTTTGCCATTCTTTTTTGCATTATCTATAACACATTCTACTAATCTTTTTGCAATTCCTTGTCCTTGATAATCGTTATTTACTATAGTATGTATTATATTCCATGTATCTTTGTTTTCAACATATTCACATATTCCAATTTCAGATTTGCCTTCATATGCCACTGCTTTATTATCTTGTTTTATAAATTTAATTTCAATCATTTTATTCTCCTTTATATTTTATAT
>CALXZQ010000066.1 GCA_944393275.1 uncultured Clostridia bacterium | reverse complement strand
TCTCCTTATATTACACAATAGCAAATGTAAGCTCTCCTTTAACAGCTACTTCTCCATTAACTGTAGCTATTGCTTCTCCTACTCCTATTGGTCCTTTTTTCTTAATTATTTTAACTTCTAATTTCAATACATCACCTGGTATTACCGGTCTTTTAAATCTTAATTTATCTACACCACCAAATAATGCATTTTTTCCTTTATTTTCTTCCATGGATAATATTGCAACTGCACCTGTCTGTGCCAATGCTTCTATGGTAAGTACTCCTGGCATTATTGGATTTCCAGGAAAGTGTCCTTGAAAATGTGGTTCATTTATACACACATTTTTGTATGCTGTGCAACTTTCTCCTGGTATCATTTCTTCTACTTTATCAATCATTAAGAATGGTGGTCTTTGTGGAATTATTTCCATTATTTGATTTATATCTAACATAATTATTTCTCCCTTTAAACTATTTTATTTTAAATAATGGTGCTCCAAAATCAACCATTTCTTCATTACCAACGCATATTTCTACTATTTCACCATCATATTCTGACTTAATTTCATTCATAAGTTTCATAGCTTCTATTACACATAAAACATCACCTTTTCTAACCTTATCTCCTATTTTTACAAAAGGTGGCTCTTTAGGAGATGGACTAGTATAAAATGTTCCAACTATAGGAGATGTAACCACATTATACTTTTCTTCTTTCTTTTCTTTTACTTCTGTTTTTGGTTCTACTGCAGCTGCTTGTGCAGGAGCAGGTGAAACATTATTATTTTGATTTTGATTTTTTTTCATTGCAATTCTTGTTCCGTCAGGAAATTGAATTTCTAAACTATCTAGTTTAAGATTTTCCATATCTTTTATTATTTTCTTTAACTCTTGATATTCCATTATTTATTCTCCTTTATTAATCTTCAAATTTCTTTAATATTATTGAACTGTTGTGTCCACCAAATCCTAATGAATTTGACATTGCATATTTTATCTCAACATTTCTTCCTTTATTTGGTACAATATCTAAGTCACATTCTTCATCTGGAACTTTGTAATTAATTGTTGGTGGTACAAATTTATCACTGATTGCCTTTGCACAAACTATTGCTTCTATCGCTCCTGCAGCTCCTAGCATATGTCCTGTATTTCCTTTAGTTGAACTTACCATTACATTTTTAGCTGCTTCCTCTCCTAAAGCTAATTTTATTGCCTTTGTTTCTCCTACATCATTTAGATGTGTTGATGTTCCATGAGCATTTATATAATCTATCTCTTTTGGAGAAATTTGTGCGTCTTCAATTGCTCTAGATAGAGCTCTCGCTGCTCCTGAACCATCTGGTGTTGGAGATGTTATATGATATGCATCAGATGAAGCTCCATATCCTACTATTTCTGCATATATCTTGGCTCCTCTTTTTTTAGCATGTTCCAACTCTTCTAATATTAATACTGCTGAACCTTCTCCCATAACAAATCCATCTCTTTCTTTGTCAAATGGAATACTTGCTCTATTTTTATCAGTTGATTGTGATAATGCTTTCATATTCATGAATCCTGCAATTCCTGTTGGTGTTATTGAACATTCTGTTCCTCCAGCTATTACTGCATCTTCATATCCATGTTTTATTATTCTATAAGCTGTTCCAATTGAGTGAGTTCCAGTTGCACAAGCTGTTACTATAGATGATGACTCTCCTTTTGCTCCCAAATCAATTGATACATTTCCTGCTGCCATATTAACAATTCCCATAGGTATATACATTGCAGGAACTCGTGATGGACCTTTTTCAAAATATGCTCTTGTTCCTGATTCTATAGTATTCAATCCACCAATACCTGTACTTACTATAATTCCTACTCTTTCCATATTAGTGTTTTCACTATTCATTCCACTATCTTTCATTGCTTCCCTTGCTGCTATTATTGCTAAATGAGAATAATTATCCATCCTCTTTAGTTCTTTTCTATCAAAATGATCTTCTAAATTTAGTCCCTTTATTTCTGCTGCTAATTTAACTTTATATTCTGTTGTATCAAATTTTGTAATTTCATCTATTCCGCACTTTCCTTCTTTAATAGATTTCCAAAATTCTTCTATATTATTTCCTATTGGAGTAACTGCTCCCATACCTGTAATAACTACTCTTTTACTCATATAATATCTTCCTTCCTTATTTATTTAAGTTTAATTACATTATCATTCCACCATCTACATTTAAAACTTGGCCTGTTATATAAGTATTATTTTTTCCACCTAAAAAGTACACAGCTTCTGCAACTTCTTCTGCTAATCCCATTCTTTTTAAAGGTATTTGATTATTAATATTTTCTTTTACTGCATCTGTTAATACTGCAGTCATATCTGTTCCAATAAATCCTGGTGCTATTGCATTAGATAAAATATTTCTTGATGCTAGTTCTCTTGCAACGCTTTTAGTAAATCCTATTATTCCTGCTTTTGAAGCTGCATAATTTGATTGTCCTGCATTACCTGATACTCCTACTACTGAAGAAATATTTACTATCCTTCCTTCTCTCTTTTTCATCATATATGGAATAACTGATTTTGTTACATTGAATGTCCCTTTTAAATTTATATTGATTACTTGATCAAATTCTTCTTCTTTCATTCTCATTAAAAGATTATCTTTTGTTATTCCTGCATTATTAACCAATGTATCTATTTTTCCAAACTCATCTATTGCTGTTTTTGCCATTTTTTCACAATCTTCTAAATTAGTTACATCTGTTTTTATAAATACAGTTTTTGCTCCAAATTCTAAGAATTCTTTTCTTAAGCTTTCTATATCTGTATTTCCAGACACATAGTTAACAACTAGATTATATCCTTCTTTAGCAAATTTTATAGCTATTGCTTTTCCAATTCCTCTTGATGCACCAGTTATAAGTGCTACTGGTTTATTTTCTTCCATATTTCCAATCTCCTTTAACCTTTTATTTCATTTATTGTATTATCAAATGAAGTACAATCACATATATTTAGTATTTTGACATTTGTCAAATCTTTTAATTGTTTTTTTACAAAACCTGACAAAACTTTTCCTGGTCCTATTTCTATATATGTATCTATTCCTTTTTCTTCCATTAAATTAATGGCTTTATCAAATCTTACAGGACTTACTATATGATCTGCTAAAATATTTTTTATATTATCATTTTCAGTATATATTGTTCCATCTATATTTTTTATTACTTCTACTTTTCCCTTATTAAAATTCACTTTTTCTAATTCTTTTTCATACTCTTTCTTTGCATCATTTAATTTTGTTGTATGAAATGGTCCATTAGTTTGTAATTTTACAGTTTTCTTTGCCCCTGCTTCTTTTAGAAGTTCTATCGCTCTGTCTACACCTTCTATATTTCCAGATATTACAGTTTGATTTGAATAATTGTAATTTGCAGGCACTACAAATAAATTTTCTGACTGTACTTTTTTACAAATATCTTCAATTTTACTAGATTCCAAACCAATAACTGCTGCCATAGAATATTCTTCATCAGGGATTCTATTTCCCATAAGATATCCTCTTTGTTTTAATAGCCTAATCCCATCTTCAAAACTTAAATATCCACTATATATAAGAGCTGGGTATTCTCCTAAGCTTAGACCTACTGTTATATCTGCTGATATATTTTCCTTTTTTAATAATTCTACTATAGCTAAGCTCATAGTGGCTATTGCAATTTGAGTATTTTCTGTCTTATTTAGTTCTTCTCCTTTTTCTTCTTCGCTTAAAAGTTCTTCTCCTAATTTAAATTCTCTTTTGATTCCATTAAAACAAAGAGTTGCAATATCTATATTAGTTATCTCTGACGCTTTATTAAAAACTTTTCTTATCTCATCATATTTTTCATATAGATCTTTTCCCATTCCTACATATTGAGCTCCTTGCCCAGGAAACATAAATGATATTTTCATACACATCCTCCAAAAGTAAATTTTATAAATACTTAAATATTATACAAAAAAATTTTATTTTTCTCTATTAGTCTGACTAGTCAATTTTACTAGTTTATTTTATCAAAAACCTTATAGTTAGTCAAACTTATACGAAAGAAACAACCTCATTTAATCTAAGGTTGTTTCTCTTTTAAATCTTATATTCCCAATAAATCTCATAGATACTGAAGATAATAATCTATTTGTTCTCGCCAATCTGTTCCATTCTTGTGCTGTTGGTAATCTTTTATTAATCTTTTTAAAATTTCTATATTCTTGTTCACTTTTTTTAAATTCTTCTCTTATTTTATATTCTCTCAAAAAATATCTACCTCTCTAATTCTACCAAATAACTTTATATAAATCGGTTATTGGTACTTTTAAAGCTTTTGCCAATAAAACTAACACTCTAATCCCAGGTTCTTTTAGCCCATTTTCTACATCATTTATATGTGTAGTAGACAAACCTGTTCTTTCGGATAGTTTTGCTAATGACATATTCTTTTGAATCCTAATCTCTTTTACCTTAATCTCAATACGCATATTCCACCAGAACACTCTTCTTTACAAATTTATTCAATTTAACCACAACATTCATCCGCTATGGCGGAAATTGTAAAACTATTTGTAAAATTTATTTATGTATCTGGTGTGCATATTTTATATATCTTCTATTTCTAAGGGTTAAAGAATTTTTAAAATATAATATTCGTCCAATTTCTTTATAATATTTGCAATAATCTCTTCTCTCGAAAAATCTTTATTAAATTCTTTTTTTAGAGAAGTTGCAATTTCTTTTGTATTATCATCAAATTTATCCTCATTTACGTTAAATCCAATACTCAATATAATATACTTTAATTCTCCACCTAAAGTAGAACTTTCTGTAAGAATACCCGCTATTTTTTTATTATTTAGAATCAAATCATTGGGTTTTCTTATTTCTAATATATATCCATAAAGTTCTTTTATAGCTTCCTGTATTAATATTGCTGTATCAATGGTTAATGTTTTTATTTTTTCTATATTACAATATGGTTTTAGTATTATTGTTATAGCAATATTTTTTCCTTTTCCTGTATACCATTTTCTTTCTCTTGTTCCTTTTCCAGCTGTTTGACTTTCTGCCAAAATCACCGTTCCATCAACTAGTTTATTAATGTTTCTTTTGGCATAAGTATGTGTAGAATTTATTTCTTCATAGTATTCAATCTTTCTTGCTAATTTCTTTGCTTTAATATTTTCAATTAAATGTAAATCCATTCCTAACTCCTATATTATTATGTCTCTTTTTAATTCACTATTTTTTGAGATTCCTATTCCTATAAATTTATTATTATTATATATCCTGTATAATCCATCTTTTAAGTTTAGCTTTTTACTGTTTCTAGAAAATGCACCATTTAAAAAAAGTGCTAGATTTTTGTCATTTAATTCTACAATATCTGTATTCTTAAATATGTCCTCAATTGGTATTATCAATTTTTCTATCTCTTCTATTTTCATTTTTTCCAAATCGTCTAATGTTATACTATCTTTTAGCTCAAATTCTCCAACCTTTAAGCGTTTTAGGTCTTTCATATATCCAATTGTTCCTAGTTTTTCAGCAATGTCTTCACATAAAGATCTAATGTATGTTCCTT
The DNA here is from genome assembly GCA_944393275.1 of uncultured Clostridia bacterium. GTDB lineage: Bacteria > Bacillota > Clostridia > TANB77 > CAG-508 > Merdicola. The sequence continues at coordinate 433 of CALXZQ010000066.1, read as the reverse complement.
TTGAACACTCAACTTTAAATTTTATTACCCTATCTTCTACTATAATTTTTTCAAGATTTATATTATAGATTTGAATTTGCCTTGGTTCTATTTCTACTTTTTGACCTTTTCTTGCATATTCATAAAGCTTCTTTCCTTTTACTTTAATTGCAGAATAGATTGGGGGAGTTTGTAATTGCTCTCCTAGAAAAGATTCTAATATATTTATTATTTTTCTTTCTTCAAATATTTCTTCACTTAGCTCTTCTTTTTTTATTATTTTCCCTTCTGCATCTGCAGTATCTGTTTTTTCACCTAGTTTTAATGAGACCTCATATATTTTGTCATGATTTATAAGGTACTTTGATAATAAAGTCCCTTTGTTTAATAATAATGGTAATACTCCTGTTGCATTAGGATCTAATGTTCCAGTATGTCCAACTTTTGAAGTATG
>CALXZQ010000065.1 GCA_944393275.1 uncultured Clostridia bacterium | reverse complement strand
TATAGGATTTTAAGAGGAGTAAAAAATAGATTTGGTTCTACTAATGAAATAGGAATGTTTGAAATGCAACAACAAGGAATGACGGAGATATTAAATCCATCTTCAATATTAATATCAGAAAGAGAAGACAATCCCCCAGGATCTGTAATAGTGGCAAGTATTGAAGGAACAAGAGCATTGCTTGCTGAATTACAATCATTAGTAACACCAAGTGTATTTGGTTTACCTAGAAGAACTGCAAATGGTATGGACTATAACAGATTAATACTTTTAATAGCTGTTCTAGAGAAAAAAGCGGGATTAATGCTTGGAAATCAAGATGTATATTTAAATGTTGTAGGTGGAATAAAAATAAATGAACCAGCCCTAGATTTAGGAGTAATAATTGCAGTAGCCTCAAGTTTTAAAAATCTACCAATTGATAAAAATACAGTAGCTATAGGAGAAGTAGGTCTAACTGGAGAAATAAGAAGTGTAAATAATATAGAGAAAAGAATAAAAGAAGCAGAAAAACTAGGATTTAAAAAATGTATTATTCCAGAAAATAATAAAAAGCTATTGAAAGAAAAATATAAATTAGATATAATAGGTGTGAAAAATATTACAGAAGTAATGAAAATAATAGGTGTATAGTAAAGGAGAGTGTGATTTAGGTGAGACTAAATAAAGATAATACAATAACAGATATACTAAAATTAATTGCACCAGGTACACCTATAAGAGAAGGATTAGATAATATACTTAAAGCAAAAACAGGGGCCTTAATTGTAATGGATGATACAAAAGAGACACTTGAATTAGTAGATGGTGGGTTTTATATTAATGAAGACTATACATCATCTAAATTATATGAACTTGCAAAAATGGATGGAGCAATAATACTAAGCTCTGACTTAAAGAAAATTTTGTATGCCAATGCACAATTAATACCTTCACCAGAGATACCTACAAGAGAAACAGGAACAAGGCATAGAACAGCAGAACGTACAGCAAAACAAACAGGGGCATTAGTTATAAGTATATCGCAAAGAAGAAATATAATTACTATATTTAAAGGAAATTTAAGATACACAATGCAAGATACATCTATTGTATTAAATAGAGCAAATCAAGCACTTCAAACATTAGAAAAATATAAGAAAGTTTTTGATAGTAAGCTAAGTATCTTAAATGAGTACGAATTTAATGATATTGTAACCTTAGATAATGTAATAACGGCAATTCAAAGGGCGGAAATGGTTATGAAAATCGTAGAAGAGGTTCAAAAAGGAATATACGAATTAGGACAAGAAGGACGATTACTTACAATGCAACTTGAAGAATTGGTTGGTGGCTTAGAAAAAGAAGAACTATTAATTGTAAAGGATTATAAATCTGTAAAAAATAAAACACCTGAAAAGATCTTACAAGAAATTATAGATTTAGATTATGATGATCTACTTAAACCACAGGTAATAGCGAAATTGCTAGGATATGATATATTTGATAGCTATGAAGATGTAGGAGTATATACAAAAGGATATAGATTATTAAATAAGATACCAAGAATGCCAAGTAATATTGTTGATAATATAGTAAAGAAATTTAAAACATTCCAATACATATTAGCGGCTGATATTCCTGAACTAGATGAGGTTGAAGGAGTAGGAGAAATAAGAGCTAAAACTGTTAAACAATCTTTAAGAAGAATGCAAGAACAATTTGTTTTTGATAATGTAATGTTATAATTCGAAAGAAAATTAGTAAACTTAGGAGGAAAAAAATGAAAATTTTTACAAAAATTATGATGATTATTGCAATAATAATACTAATTGTGTTAATAGGAGTAGTAGGCTTTTCTATATATAGAAAAGTTACATATAAACCACAAAATCCAATAGCAACAATGGAAGTAGAAGGATTTGGAACTATGAAAATAGAATTATATCCAGAGTTAGCACCAAATACTGTTGAAAACTTTATAGCTTTAGCAAATAGAGGATTCTATAATGGATTAACTTTCCACAGAATAATAGCAGATTTCATGATACAAGGTGGAGATAAAGAAGGAACAGGTAGTGGTTCTGTAGAATTAAGTGATTTATATGATCTAGATGAAGTATTAAATGATAAAGAGTTATTTGAAACAATACTAGAAACATTCTATGATGGAGTTTACGAAAATACAGAAAACAACATAGAAATTAAAACATATAGTGAATTAAAAAATGCTGAAAAAGAAGGAAAAGACCTAAATGAAATATTTAAAGACTTTTTAAATGTAGAATATTCAATAAAAGGTGAATTTTCTATGAATAGATATACACAAAATTCTTTAAGACATGATAAAGGTGTTATATCTATGGCAAGATCAGATTATAGTCAAATGGGATTATATGAAGAAGGATATAATTCAGCAGGTTCACAATTCTTTATTGTTACAGAAGATAACAGTAATTTAAATGGACAATATGCACCATTTGGAAAAGTAATTGAAGGATTAGATGTGTTAGATAAAATAAAATCTGTAGAAGTTAAAGCAAAAGATGATGGAGACACAGAAAGCGGAGAAACAGAAGATGAAGGAAGTTCAGATGAAGAAATAAGTACACCTGTAAATCCACCAGTTATAAAAAGTGTAACTATAGATACATTTGGAGAAACATATAAAAAGCCAGAAGTTTTAAAACCATTTGACTATAATCAATGGTTATCAGACACATATGGATTTGATACAGATTCATTAGAATAATAAAATAATAAAGATAATGATTTCCTAGTGTTATACTAACACTGGGAAATTTTTAAAATAAACTATTTATAAAAATATTGTATAAAAAATACACTCCCATTCCAAATAGGAATAGGAGTGTAAAATCTTAACCTTAAACATTTATTAAATCATCCATATTATATAAGCCATTTTTTTGTTTTATTATAAACTTAGCAGCTTTTAATGCGCCTTCAGCAAAAACAGTTCTTGAATAAGAAGTATGTTTGATTTCAAATGTTTCATTTTCTCCATAAAATTGAACAATATGTTCACCAACAATATTGCCTCCTCTTATTGAAGAAAAACCTATTTCATTTTTTTCTCTTTTTTCATGTTTATTATGTCTATCAAATTCATATTTCATTGAACCACCTAAAGCTTCATTTATACTATCAGCAAGTAATATTGCAGTACCACTTGGGCTGTCCACTTTTCTATTGTGATGTGTTTCAATAATCTCTATATCTGTTCCTTTTAATTTTTTTGCTAAATCTGCTACTAACTTAACCATAAGATTTATATCATAGGACATATTAGAAGATTTAAAAATAGGAATATCTTTTGAAAAATCAGATATTTTTTCTAATTGCTCATTGTCAAAACCTGTAGTAGCAATTACAATTGGAACATGGAATTTTCTTGCATATTCTAAAATTTTAAATGTAGCAACAGGAACTGAAAAGTCTACAATTACATCAGGCTTTTCCTCAATTTCATTTATATTAGTATATATTGGAAAAGCATATTCGCCAGTATTTACTCTATCAAAACCTCCTAACAAAACCAAATCTTCATCTGAATCAATAGCTTTTATTACTTCTTGTCCCATTCTACCAGTACAACCATTTACTAATATTTTTACCATATATTATAACTCCTCTTTTTAAATATTTAATACTAAAAAAGCTAATAAAATTGTTGAATATCTATATATGTAAATATAAGAATCCTTTTTTCGTATATAGTCTATTGTCTCTTTAATAGCGCAAAACTTATCTACAAAAGTAATAACAAAACTTTCTATATACCTAGGAAACTTTATTGTTAAAGGCCACATATGTTTTAAAATAACATCTTTCTCAATATCATTTAAATCAAAAAATTTTGATGAATTTTTTAAGGCTATTTTAGGATGAACAAAAGCATGAAGACCTTCTAATTTTACAGATCTTTGTGATTTTCTCCAATTATATAAAAATAAATCATGTAACATAGCTCCACGAGCAGCCGAAGAATAATCTAAATTTAATTTTTTACATAAGATAAAACTATAATATGCAACATTTCTACAGTGATCGAAACAAGAGGTATCACAATGTTGCATATATTTTTTCATCTCTTGAACAGTAGAACTATCTATTAGATCTTTTATAATGTTTTCAAATTCTATATTTACATCATTAGTATTTTCTTTAGTTTTTAGCAAAGACATTTTATAGTCACTCCTAATTATTAATTAAAATAATTATAGCATATTGCGATATAAAAAGATATATAATTAATATAATGTTAATAATTTTAAATTAATCCAAATTTTTCCATAGAATTTTTTAGCCTATTTTTACCATTTTCAGATAATTCTACTAAAGGTAGTCTTGGAATACCAAAGTTATATCCCATCATATTTAAAGCTTCTTTTACAGGAATAGGATTTACCTCACAGAATAAACTGTTTATTAAATCTATAGATTGTATTTGCATATCAGTTGCTTTAGATATATTACCATCAAAATAGTTTTGAATCATATTATGAGTAAATTTAGGGGCAATATTAGATAAAACAGAGATAACACCTATGCCACCTAAAGATAAAATTGGTAGTATTTGGTCATCATTTCCTGAGTATATATTTAAATTACTACCACATAAACTAACAATTTGAGCAACCTGAGATAGATTTCCGCTAGCCTCTTTTATAGCGACTATATTATCTATCTTTGAAAGTGCTAAACATGTTTCTGGGGTAACATTCACTCCAGTTCTGCTAGGAACGCTGTATACAATAATAGGTAAAGTAGTCTGACTAGCAATTGCTTTATAATGTGCAACAAGGCCTGCTTGAGTAGTTTTATTGTAATATGGTGTAACAACTAAAGCTGCATCAGCACCAACACTCTCAGCATATTTTGTCATTTGAATAGCGTGATATGTATTATTAGCACCAGTTCCAACTATAACAGGAACTCTTTTATTTATTTTGTCAATAGCAAACTTGATTGTAGCTTTTCTTTCATCATCAGACATTGTAGCTGACTCTCCAGTAGTTCCACAAACTATAATACTATCAACACCTTCTGAAATTTGAAACTCTATTAATCTTCCAAATTCCTCAAAATTTACGCCATCATTTGTAAATGGGGTAGAGATGGCAGTCCCACAACCTTTAAAAATTATTTTTTTCATTTTATAGTCTCCTTAAATTATAAGAGAATTAAATATAGATTATATATTTATATATTCTATGCAATAATTATATGACAAGTGAAGGAAAAAATAAAGTATTTAAAAAAATTTAAATCATTATAAATGAGAAGATATAACTATAAAAATGGATTCTATTTTAAGAATCCATTTATTATTTGCTCTTCAGCCTGAGCTTCTGTAAGACCAAGAGACATTAATTTAATTAATTGATCACCTGCTATTTTTCCTATAGCTGCTTCATGTACTAGATTTGCTTCAACATTGTTGGCAGAAATTTTAGGAATAGCAACAACTTTGCCATTATCCATTATTATTGCATCACATTCTACATGACCAAAACATTTAGTATTACCACTAACATTAGATACAAATTCTTGATATGAATTTTCTTTAGCGATAGAACGAGAAGTAACTTTTGTACTAGAATTTTCTCCATTTAATTCAACATTAAATATTGTTTTGGCAGTTTGAGTTCCTTCAGTTAATATTTTTTCTGTTACTATTAGATTAGAATCAGAATCTAAGTCACCAGAGGTTTCTCTAATTGTAGAGTCTACACCTTTTATTTGAACTGTTTCCATTTCTAAAGTACTTCCTTTTTTAAGATGTACAATAGTTTGAGGATTTAATACTCTTTTTCCAGAACCATGTCCTTCACCATAATGTTTTTCGATATATTTAACTTTTGCTCCTTCTTCTAAGAAAAAGCTATGAATTCCATCATGCTCTGAAGTTTCACAAGAGCTATTGTGTATACCACAACCTGCAACTATAACAACATCAGCATTTTTTCCTATATAAAAATCATTATATACAACATCTGTTAAACCACTTTGTGTTAATATAACGGGAATATGAACACT
>CALXZQ010000064.1 GCA_944393275.1 uncultured Clostridia bacterium | reverse complement strand
TTTAGTAATTTAACTAATAAATTAAATCAGAAATTATTGCCAGTTGCAAATAAGTTAATAGATAAGGCAGATAAATTTATAGATAAGTTAGACAACCTATCAGATGAGGAATTAGAAAACATAATTAACATAGGATTAATGGTTGCTGCAGCAGGTCCATTAATAAAAATTTTGGGTAGTACAATCAACATTGTAGGAAAAACGACAAAAGGAATTGGAGTATTTTCTCAAGCAATAGCGGTATTAAGGACTGGAACAGAATCATCTTCTAATTCAGTAAATAAATTAGCAAAGGGATTAAAAGCAATAGTTAGCCCAGCAGGAATAGCTACAGGAGTTTTAACAGCTACAGCGATCGCTATAACTGTAGTAAAAAATAAAGTCGATGAAGAATATGAAAGCTTAACTAATTTAAACAATGAATTAAAAAATAATATAGAAACTAGAAATCTTGCAATGCAAGCAATAGAAGAACAGCAAAATGCTAATTTAGCAGAGATAAATAACGTAGAAAATCTAAATAATCAATTATCTCAGCTTGTTGACGAAAATGGAAAAGTAAAAGTTGGTTATGAAGCAAGAGCAAAATTTATTTTAGGCGAATTAAATAAAGCATTAGGAACAGAATATGAATTAAATAATAATATCATAGACTCCTATAGTAAAATGCAAGGAAGCATAGATGAGCTAATTTTAAAAAAGAAAGCACAGATCATATTAGAAGCTAATGAAGAAAAATATCAAGAAGCTATAGAAAATAAAACTAAATTATATGAAGAACATATAAAAGCAGTTGATGAGCTAAATGAAAAAGAAAAAAGATTTAATGAACTTCAAGAAGAATGGTCAAGAGGATTTATTGGTAGTAAACAGTCATTAGTTGAAAATATTTCAGAAATGAATAAACTCTCAGAAGAAATAGTAAATTTGAGAGGCAATATTTCTGGGCAAGTTGATCAAATAAATGATTATAATACAGCAATATCAAATTATCAGAAAAATAGTGAATTAATGCTTGAAGGAGGAGTAGAGAACCTAAAACAAATAGAACAATCTGTAGCAATTTCTCAACAGAATATAACTAATTTAGCTAATGCAAGTTTAAGCGAAAGGATTACTGCACAGATAGCAGCAAATCAACACAGTCAACGTTTATATAATTTAGATGTAACAGCAAATAAAGGAGCTAAAGATTCAATATATACAACTAACGTTGAGGCAGGTAAAAAACAATTATCTTTACTAACTGAAGAATTAATTGCAAGAACTGATACAGTTGAAACCTTAGGAAAGGAAGAAATTGAAGCTTGGAAGACTTTAGCAACAAATTCTTATGAAGAATATGCAACAGCACTATCAAAATTAGAACCAGAAACTAGTACAGAAATTCAAAATATAACAGGAGTCCTATTAAATGATGAAAATGTAAAGTATGCAGCTGAAGATTTAGCTGGTGATGTTAACAGTGGATTTAATGATAACATAAATGGTAAAGAATGGGGAGAAGACGCTGCAGATGAAATTGCAGGAGGAATGACAAATTCAACATCAAGACAAAAAATTACTAATGCAGCACTGAAGGTTGCTGGCTGGATTAGTGATTTTTTACATTTCACAGTTCCAGAAAAAGGTCCATTATCTGATATGGATAAATCTATGCCAGACATGATAGATTTGATGGCTGATGGCATATATAGTAATAAACATAAATTAGTTAATGCAGCAAATAGATTAGCAAAAGATTTAAATGACAAATTATTGATAAATGGAAATATCAATCTAGCTAATCTAGAAAGAATACAAAATGGAATTGCATCAAGGACTATAGATAGAACAAGAACAATATTTACAACGCTAACGCTGAATATATATACTCAAGGAGAAATCAATATTAGAGAAATTGCAGAGGAAGTAAATAGAGTTTTTGGTTCACAATATTGACAAAATTGGACCAATAGTTTAAAATTTCCTTAAAAAAGGGGAAGTTATATGTTGGTTCATACAATATCTTTTAAAGTAAAAGGTGTAACTTTTAAAAATGAAGAAGGTAAAGATATTCAAAAAGAAATAAAGAATATTTTAAAAGAATATAAGGATAATGATTATTTTGACAAATTATATGGTGGTTATACTAATAAAGAAATCCAAGAAATGGACTTGAATGTTTCAGAATATGAAGGATACTATTTCCCCGCTAAATTGGTCAGTGATGAATATGAAGGTAAAGATTGTATAAAAATCTATTTTAAAACATATAATGATGATTATATTCATATAGGATATGTACCTGAAAACGATTTGGAAACGATATCAGAATGGATAACTAAAGAAGGAATAAAAACAGAAGGAAGGCTAGAAGTAACTGGTGGAAGATATAAACATTCAGAAATTATCGAAGAAGATTATGAAGAAAAAGAAAGAATAGGGACAGAAGAATTGACTTACGGACTAAAAATAACACTAAATTTTTATGACGATAAAATAGATAGTGATTATTTAAAAAAACAAGAGAAAATAAAAAGAGACATAAATAGAGAAAAAGCAATACCTTATATAATAATTGGTATTATATGTATACCATTTATATGGTTATTTTATAAAATATTTTCCTTTATTTTTAGGTTATTTGATTAAAACTAGGCACTATTTAAGTGTCTAGTTTTTCTTTATACTTAAATTGTAATTATAAAAATAGATTAAGGGACAGCTGGCGGCTGTCTTTTAAAGTGTCTTTACTAAAGGAGTAAAAAATGGTAAGAGAATTTAAACTAGTAAATGAAAAAGGACAAGAATATTCTTTAATGAATATATATGATTATTGTTTATTAACAGACCCATCTGGTTTAGGATATTCTTATACAACAGAATATGAACAATTAGGAAATACTTTTATAACAAATTTGAGAAAATTTGAGCAAGGACAAATTTCTGGAACTGCTAATTTCTTAAGATATGATAATTATAAAAACTTAGTTGATTTTATAGAGGCTTCTGAAAGTTTAAGATTTTCATATAAAATTCCTTTTGAAGATGGCCAAAAAGAATATTTTAAAAATGTTCAAATCAAAAGTATAACAAAAACGCAAGAACAAACTAATGGAATAATATCAGAGACAGTTGTATTTGACTGTCTTACTTTATGGTACGAAGAAAATACATTTATACACACAATACAACCTCAAACTAATGAAATTAGATGGAACTTTAAATGGGATAGCAAATTTATAGATTACAGTACGAGAAGCTTACAATATATTAATAATGGACATGTTGTTTCTCCAATTCAAGTAGAAATTAACGGACATGTTGTTAATCCAAAGATTGAGTTATATGTTGAAGGAGAATTATATCAAGAACTCCCCTTTACTGTTGAAATTGAAGAATATGAAAAATTACTGTATGGAACTATAGAGGGGGAATTTTATTTAAAAAGACAAAAAACAGACGGAACACTAGAAGATTTATTTAATTTAGATGTATTAAATCCAACCATAAATGAAGTTATAAGACTTCCAAAAAATAAATCTTGTGAATTGAAACTTACAGCAGATAATGAAATATTAAATGCTAAAGTAACTATATTTGCCTATTATAAAGCAGTATAGGAGGTGCTTAAAATGAATGATATGACAATAAATTTTAATAAACAAAATTATATAGCAAAATATAATGAACAGACAGGATATTATGAAATTGATTTACAAGCACCTTTAATAGGCGGAATATATGAAGTAGATATAGCATTTACAGATTTGTTAGGACAATCTTATGAAGATACACAAGTTGTTCAAATTTGGGCAAAAGAAAAAATAAAAATAGAAACAAACGAAGTGCTTATGTGGATTTTTGATCATAAAGACTTTGAAGTAAAAGATATAGTAGAACTGTCGGATTACGAAATTAATATAGATGAAGAAACAAATGCTAATTCGATAATAAAAGTTTTAAAGAAAACAACAGCGAAATCACAAGACATAGTAATGATTAAGAAGAATAATGAAGTAGTTTATTGGGGGATTATTGACAATATTCAAAATGAAGATGGAAAGGAATTGTATGAATACACTTTAAAATATCTTACAAATATGTTTAATCAAAAGATTATTTTAGAAAATGAAGAATTAATAAAAAATACAGGTGTAGAAGATTTTATAGCAGATGCAATAACTAATAATTTTATAAATAATGAAGATACATTCCTTAACTTGAATTATTTAGAAATTCAAATAAAAACACATACAAAAAAACAAACTACAGTATCAAATGTACAAGATAACATCTATAATTTACATACATGGATTACTAACTGTACACAAAATTATGACATTGTGTACAGTTTTTCTATTATCAATAAAAAATTAGTGATGGCTATAGAAAATAAAGAGATTAATAAAGAATTTATAGATGTAAATGCACAACCGATTTCAAATTACACAGAAGTCTTCGAAACAGATGTAGTATCAAAAGTTACAGTTTTAACAAAAGAAGAAGGAGAATATAATCTGTATTTGTTAAATGATAGAACTACTACAACAGATATGAATAATAAAGATAGAGCAAATGGAAAAGTAGAAACAGTTTATACAGAAAAAATGGAAGATGCAAATCAAAAAGCATTAGATACTATGAAATCAAATATTTACAATCATAATATAACTTTTAAATATTTAGATAGATTTATTCCAGTTGGTACCCCAATTACAATAAAAACAAGAAAGTCTTTAATTTATGATACATATATTTCTGCAATAAAAATAACTCAAAATAAATTCGTTGAGTACACTTGTGGAAATATAAGAATTAAATTTATAGATAAATTATTAAAAGAGAGGAGAAACTGATAATGTTAAAAGGACATGTCTTCAAGGAGCAGATATTTGGTCATCAGATATTTGCTCTTTTTATTAATACCTTTTTAAATGGAAAAAATGGTGTAAGTAATAATTACAAAAATGGAATGCAAGTTACTTATAGCGGCAATACTCTAACAATTCAAAGTGGAGCAGTATGCATACAAGGTAGATTTTTAGAAGAAGATACTAGTACAGATATTGTAGCTGGTACAGATGTTTCTTATTGCAAATTAGTAATAGAAATAGATTTAGACAAACAAAATACAGAGACTCAATTATCTCAAGCAAGTTATAAAATTGTTAAAAGCACAAGTGGATATCCAAAGTTAACACAGAATGATATTGTAAAAAATAATGCAGGTGTTTATCAATACGAGTTAGCAAGATTTAGAACAAATTCAAATGGCATCACAAATTTTCTAGATATGAGAACATTTCTAGACTTTGACAGTATATACGATACAATACAGACACAATTTCAATCTGTTTTAGATGAGTTAGAAGAAGAATTAGCAAGTGTAGAAGATGGAAGTGCTTATATATTAAAAAATAATATAGCAATAATAAAAGGAAATTTTACATTAAATCCAAGTAGCAGTGGTTCTTTTGTAGATACTTCTAAAGAAATTAATCTGCCAAATGGATTTACGTATCAGAATTGTTCATTAATATCTTTTGGATCAACTATAAATCAAGAATTAGGATATTCATACGATAGAGGAGTAGATGATGCTTTATCTTTATATCAAGGAGCATTTCCTAAATTAGCAGTAATAAATAATCAAAATAAGATATCTATAAAAGTATATAATAAAATGAATGATTCACCTACATATTATTACAAGATTATTTTATATAAAGAATAAAAAAGTATTTTATGGAGGATTTTATTATGCCAAATAAAATAACAGAGATTATTTTAGAACCGAGTAAAATTATTGTCGGTTCTAATTTTAAATTAAAAGTAAAGGCTATACGATATTTAATCTGCAATGAAACTAAAACAAAAACTTGTAATGAAATAAAGAAATTTACATGTAACGAGGTGAAAGGATTATGAAAGTAGTCAATGGAATGACTGTATACGAAGGAGAAGATCCTTGCTCTCTAGATGAGTATTCTGCAAAAATAGCACAAGAAGTATTTAAATTAATACAAGATAATAAGTATGATGATACATTAATAAAACAAGAACA
>CALXZQ010000063.1 GCA_944393275.1 uncultured Clostridia bacterium | reverse complement strand
TATTATATATATTTTTTTAGATAGTTTTAAAATATGTGATATATGTTTATAAAAAGGTATTATTTAAAAAAATATAAAAATCTTCGGGTATTTTTGCAATATATTTTACATTCTTATTAGTAATTGGATGAACAAATTTCATTTGGAAGCTATGAAGTGCTTGCCTTGAAATCAAAGATGAGGAATTACCATATAAAGTATCAGATAGTAGAGGATGTCCTATTGAGCTAAAATGTACCCTTATTTGGTGGGTTCTACCTGTTTCTAGAATACATTTAACTACAGAAAAATTTGTGTCATTAATATGTCCCTCTCTTAGAATTTCATAGTGAGTAATAGATTTATCTCCATTAGGACTAATACATCTTTCAATTATACTATTTTCTTTTCTGGCAATAGGTAAATCAATTGTACCTTTGGGTTCTTCCACGAAGCCTTCTACAATAGCAATATATTCCTTATTAAACTGCTTTAAATTCATCTGCTTTGATAAGCATTCTTGAATATATTCATTCTTAGCAAAAACAACTAATCCAGAAGTATCTTTATCAATTCTATTTACTGGTCTAATTTTTTTCTTTAAATTAATAGAATCAAAATAATATTTAACACCATTGGACAAACTATTATCATAATGTAATATAGAAGGATGGACTGCAATACCTGCAGGTTTATTTAAAACCAAATAATATTCATCTTCGTAAATTATGTCTAGATTCATTTTAGTAGCAACAATATTAGAATTATCTTCAACAAAGTCTAATGAAAAACTGATAGTATCGTTTAGATTCACCTTATCTTTTACATTGCACGGAAGCTTATTTAAAAAGATTTTATTATTATTTTTTAATTTTAATAATAATCTATCAGAAATCATGAAGTGACCTTTTAAAACATCTTTTATATTCTCAAATTTATCATTTTTTACAACATATGAAATTAACATATAAATAATCCTTTCACGAATTATTATACAAAAAATAGCTTGTTACTTCAAGTATGGAAATAATATGTAAGAAAATCTGATAAACGTATTGATTTTTATGCAGATATATAGTAAAATATATTATGTTGTTAACCTTATACTTGGCTATGGAAAATATAACACCTAGAACTTAGCTCAGTTTAAGGTAAAAAGTCTAGGAGGTGTATAAAAAATGACAAAAGAAAGAAAACAAGAAATTATTAATACTTATAAAAGAGAGGAAAATGATACTGGTTCTCCAGAAGTACAAATTGCTCTTTTAACAGAAAGAATTAATGAATTAACAGAACATTTAAAAGTTCATCAAAAAGACAATCACTCTAGAAGAGGACTATTAAAAATGGTAGGTGCTAGAAGAAACCTATTAAACTACTTATCTAAAAAAGATGTTCAAAGATATAGAGATATTGTTGAAAAATTAGGATTAAGAAAATAGTAATTACAATAGGGCGTTTGAACACACAAGCGTCCTATAATTATATATTAAGATATTAAGGAGTAAAGATTATGTTTAAAACTTATTCAATGGAACTAGCAGGAAGAACTTTAACATTTGAAACAGGAAAAATTGCAGGACTAGCTAATGGAAGTGTAGTAGTAAGATATGGAGATACAGTTGTAATGGTAAATGTTACTGCTTCAAAAGAACCTAGAGATGGGGTGGATTTCTTCCCATTATCAGTAGATTATGAAGAAAAATTATATTCAGTAGGTAAAATACCAGGAAGCTTTTTAAAAAGAGAAGGAAAACCTAGTGATAAAGCAATTTTAACATCAAGAGCAATAGATAGACCTTTAAGACCTTTATTTCCAAAGGATTTTAGAAATGATGTATGTGTTGTAGCAACAGTATTATCAGTAGACCAAGATAATTCACCAGAAGTATGTGCAATGATAGGAGCTTCCGCTGCACTTTCAATTTCAGATATACCATTTGGAGGACCAACAGCTGCAGTAAATGTAGGATATATTGATAATCAAATAATAATAAATCCAAACTCAGAGCAAAGAGAAAAAAGCAGATTAACATTAACAGTAGCAGGAACAAAAGAAAAAATTGCTATGATAGAAGCTGGAGCAGATGAAATACCAGAGGACATTATGCTAGAAGCTATTAAACAAGCACATACAGAAATTAAAAAAGTATGTGACTTTATAGAAAGTGTAAAAGAGGAAATAGGAAAACCAAAATTTGAATATAAATCTTTTGCAGTAGATAGTGAGGTATTTGCAGAGATAGAAAAAGAATTCAAAGATAGAATGTATTTAGATGTACAAGCCCAAGATAAAGAAGTTCGTGATGCAAATATGGAAAAATTATCAGAAGATATTATTGCATATTATACAGAAAAATATGGAGAAGAAGCAACTGAGGAGAAAATGTATGATATAGCAACAAGTATTCATGATTTAGAGAAAAAATGTGTAAGAGAGATGATATATAAAGAACATAAAAGACCTGACGGTAGAGCCATAGATGAAATAAGACCATTATCTTGTGAAGTTAATCTATTACCAAGAGTACATGGAAGTGCATTATTTACAAGAGGACAAACTCAAGTATTATCAATAGTAACATTAGGAATGATATCTGAAGAACAAACATTAGATGGATTAGATGATGAAGAAAGTAAGAGATATATGCACCAATATAACTTCCCAGCATATAGTGTTGGAGAAGCTAGACCATCTAGAGGGCCAGGAAGAAGAGAGATAGGACATGGAGCACTAGCAGAAAAAGCTTTAGTTCCAGTAATACCATCAGTAGAAGAATTTCCATATGCAATAAGAGTTGTATCAGAAGTATTATCTTCAAACGGTTCAACATCACAAGCAAGCATATGTGGAAGCACATTAGCATTAATGGATGCAGGAGTACCAATTAAAAGACCTGTTGCAGGAATTTCTACGGGATTAGTTACAGATCCAGATGGTTCAGATAAATATATAATGCTTACAGATATACAAGGAATAGAAGATTTCTTTGGAGATATGGACTTCAAAGTTGGAGGAACTAAGAAAGGAATTACAGCTATACAAGTAGATATCAAAGTAGATGGATTAAGTTATGAAATAATTGAAGAAGCTTTTGAAAGGACAAGAGTTGCAAGAAATTATATATTAGATGAAATAATGTTAAAAGAAATAGCTGAACCTAGAAAAGAAATATCAAAATATGCACCTAAAATTATTAATACGAAAATAAGTATTGATAAAATAAAGGATGTAATAGGACCTGGAGGAAAAATGATTAATAAAATAATCGAGGAAACAGGTGTAAAAGTTGATATTGAAGAAGATGGACAAGTATTTATTTATTCTGCGGATATCAATGCTGGAACAAAAGCCTTAGAAATGATAGAAGACATTGCTAGAGAAATAGAATTAAATGGTATATATGTAGGAAAAGTAGTAAGAATAACGAATTTTGGAGCCTTTGTTAATATTGGAGGAGGAAAAGAAGGTTTGCTTCACATTTCAAAAATATCTAAAGACAGAGTAAACAAAGTTGAAGATGTTCTTCACATAGGAGATGAAGTAACTGTAAAAGTTATTGAAATCGATGATCAAAATAGAATAAATTTAAGTATGAAAGATGTAGAAGAAGATAAAGAAGAAAGTAAAGAATAAACAAAATAAATATAAATTAGTAAATATTAAAAATTTATTAATATTGTATAAATTACCATAAATTGCTTGCTAAAAAGTTGCAAAAAGTATAGTATATATAGTATAATATAAATTGTAGCGAATAATATTATAAAAAGTATTATCTAAAATAAAAGAGAGGTAAAAAATGGAATATTTATACGTGATTCAACAAGCACTAGTTTGGATTCTAACCATATTTTGGCTATATCAAATTATGGTTAGCATTTGTTCATTAGTTAAATTGAAAGATAAACCACTAATTATAAATAAAAAACATAAATTTATGGTTATTATACCTGCTCATAATGAAGAAGCTGTCGTAGGGAATCTTATAGAAAGCTTAAAAGACCAAGATTATGACAAAAACTTATATGATATATATGTTATAGCAGATAACTGTACAGATAATACAGCAAAAATAGCAAGAGAATTGGGTGCTATTGTTTATGAAAGATTCGATAGTACAAACAAAACTAAAGGATATGCTTTACAATGGTTCTTGTCACAAAAAATTAAAGAAAATGCAGATTATGATGCTTTTTGTGTATTTGACTCTGATAATATTGTAGACAAAAATTTCTTAAAAGCAATGAATAAGAAACTTTGCCAAGGAGAAGATGTTGTACAAGGATATAGAGATATAAAAAATCCATCAGATAGTTGGGTAACAGCAGGATATGCAATATTCTATTGGACTTTACACAGATTCTATCATTTAGCTAGATATAATCTTGGATTATCTCCATTATTAAATGGAACAGGATTTATGGTTAAATTTGATGTAATAAAACCAGAAGGTTGGATAACAGAAACATTAACAGAAGACATTGAATTCTCATTAAAGAGAATAATAAAAGGTAGAAAATTAGGGTGGGCTACTGATGCTATAGTATATGATGAACAACCAGTTGGATTTAAACAATCTTGGATACAAAGAACAAGATGGTCAGTAGGACATATTCAATGTATTGAGAAATATACAAAACAATTAGTAGAAGCAGTAAAAGAACACAAAACATTAATGAATTTTGATGGTTTACTATATATATTAGGAAGTATTCCAATGTTTGTGGTAACAATTATATTACTACTTTTAAATATAACAATATATTTAGGTAATGGTATGACATCTGGAGAATTAATAGCTAACTATGCGAGGTATCTAATTCCGACATTTATATTACCAATATTTACTGGTATACTAATTATGAAATTAGATCATAGACCAATACGACCTATGATTAAAGGACTACTTTGTTATCCATTATTTTTAGGTTCTTGGCTATTAATAAACTTTAAATGTTTATTTAAAAGAGATACAAGTTGGGAGAAAATTGACCATGTTAGAGATATAAAAATACAAGATGTTAAAGATGAAAAAAAAATAGAACTTATTGAAAAAATATAATATGCAATGAAGAGAAAAGTAAAATAGTGTTTATTAAAAGAGATGATTAGTCATAGGCTGAAAGCTAATCTTAATGTAATTATTTGAAAACTAACTCTTGGGCACCTAATCTAATAAATTAGGCGTTGATTACGATATAATCTAATTAAGAAAAATTACAAGGATGGAACCGTGTGAAATAAAGCACTCCTGTAAGTAGTAAAGCTGCTACTTATTGGTGTGCTTTTTTATATATAAATAATTTTTAAGGAGGAATTGGTATGATTAGAATTACATTAAAAGACGGATCCAATATGGAAATTGAAAATGAAATGACTATATTGGATGTAGCTAAAAAGATAAGTGAAGGACTAGCTAGAGTTGCAACTTGTGGAGAAATTGATGGAAAGATAAAAGATTTAAGAACAATTATAGATAAAGATTGTACACTAACAATTCATACATTTGACAGCAGTCTAGACGGAAAAAAGGCTTACTGGCATACAACTTCACATATAATGGCACAAGCTGTAAAAAGATTATTTCCAAATGCAAAACTTGCAATAGGGCCAAGCATTGATGAAGGATTTTATTATGATTTTGATGTAGAAAAACCATTTACAGATGAAGATAAACAAAAAATTGAAGAAGAAATGAAAAAAATTATAAAAGAAGACTTAATCATTGAGAGATTTAGTTTACCTAAAAAAGAAGCCCTAGAATTAATGAAGGACGAGCCATATAAACAAGAATTAATAAATGACTTAGAACAGGGAGAAGAAATTTCTTTTTATAAGCAAGGAGAGTTTACTGATTTATGTGCAGGACCACATTTAATGAGTACTGGAAAGGTAAAATATGTAAAACTATTAACCTCATCTGGAGCATACTGGAGAGGCAGTGAAAAAAATAAAATGCTACAAAGAATTTATGCAGTTTCATATCCTAAAGCAAGTCAATTAGAAGAATACCTTAAATTATTAGAAGAAGCAAAACAGAGAGATCATAGAAAAATAGGCAAGGAATTAGAATTGTTTATGACACATGAACTTGTAGGCTCAGGATTACCTATGTATTTACCAAATGGAGCTATAGTAAGAAGAATATTAGAAAGATATATTCAAGATAAAGAAATAGAACTAGGATATAACCATGTGTACACTCCATCAC
>CALXZQ010000062.1 GCA_944393275.1 uncultured Clostridia bacterium | reverse complement strand
ACACAGAAGTCAAGCTCTAATGTGCCGAAAATACTTGCGGGTTACCCTGCCGGGAAGATAGGTTGTCGCTAGATTTTTTTTATTTTATAAATAAGATAGACCAGAGATTAATCTAATTAATTTGTGGTCTATTTTAATGTTTAACTTTAAATTTACTAAAAATTGTGTTAAAATTTATGCAAATGAAATTGATAGGAGAATAGTATGAGTAGAGCAATTTGGAAACCAGGAACATTTGTATATCCTATTCCTGCAGTAATGGTGTCAGTAGGAGATATGGAGAAATCAAATATAATAACAGTTGCATGGACAGGCATAATAAACACAGACCCAGCAATGGTATATATATCAGTTAGAAAAAATAGATATTCTTATAATATTATAAAAGAAACAAAGGAATTTGTTATAAATCTAACAAACGAAAAACTAGCTTATGCAACTGATTGGTGTGGTGTAAAGTCTGGTAAAGATGTAGATAAATTTAAAGAAATGAAATTAACAAAGGAAAAAGCAAAATTTGTTAGGTGTCCTTTAATTAAAGAAAGTCCTGTATGTATAGAATGCAGAGTTAAGGAAATTAGAGAATTAGGTAGCCATACAATGTTTATATCTGAGGTTTTATCAATAGATGCAGATGACAAGTATATAAATGAAAAAGGAGCTTTTGATATAACAAAATGTAATTTAATAGCGTATGCAAATGGCAAATATTATTCACTTGGAAAAAAGATTGGAAAGTTTGGTTATTCTGTTCAAAAAAAGAAAAAAGCAAAGAATAAAAATAAATATGGCGCCCAATAGGGCGCCTTTGGCCTGGGATTATCCGAGGTTACAGTTCCATGCACCAATGAGGTTGTCATCGGCAAGGATTGCACGAAAGAGCTGAATAATCGGAATTTTGCGAACCCCTGCACAGTAATTGAAGCTCGAGTCGACTACAATAGCCTCATCATTTTCAAAGCCAAATAGGACGACATAGTGTCCATCACGCATAAATGGGTCATCCCAATAGATAGAGTTATTGACTCTGATTGGCACGGGATAGCCCGATGCAATGTTTGTGACAATTTGGTCAATGCTGAGTGTTCGAGTCTGGGACCCGATTAATACTGGCATGTGGAACGAGTCTCCTGTCTCAGCATGTTCAAATGGCTGAGCAATCAGGTAATCAAGGAAAAACGCAGAGCCGCCAATTCCAACAGGGTGACCGGCGACGGAGTAGATTTCTTCCAGAGTATTACATGCGCAAATATCCTCATTATCATGGAAAATCTCTTTGAGAGATTCTACGGTTGGATTCGCAATGTTTAATGCCTTGGGAATCTTCTCCAATTTCCACATGCGATACCCCTTTGTCTCCACTTCAGAAAAGATCTCTTCCATAGAGACATGACCGTAAAATTTCTGGAAAGCTGGAAGATCCAGAATAATCTTGGCAGCAAAGCAAATGCAACCGCTGTGACTAATTGTGTTTACTGCTCCAAACTTCCGGTCGGCCCACTTGGGATTTGCAGCCATGCAGATTGCGTCTGGAAGCTGCATTTGGACATTGAGTTTAGCCAGCTCAGAAAGCCTTAATGACTCAATAGACTGCTTCAGGTATTCACCTGAGATGAGATGTGCTTGGGTGCGAGCCCGATGTTCTTCGGATGACACGTTAAAGTATGGTACATTTAACATGCATATCCCTCCTTTAAAAAGAATGCATATATTATATCACAAATTTAAAAAAACAACAAGAACATGCTAGTTTTTTAGGAAAATTCATTGACATATTTCGAAAAGAATGATAAAATATTCAAGCGTATGTATGAGATATACATGGCTCACATCGTTTCAAAAAACACATAGTAACGGAGGTGTTTAAAAATGGCAGCAAAAGGTGCAAGAGAACCAATAACATTAGAGTGTACAGAATGTAAGAGAAGAACATATACTACACAAAAAAATAAGAAAAATGATACAGAAAGACTAGAAATAGTTAAATACTGTAAATTCTGCAAAAAACGTACAACACACAAAGAAACAAAATAAGCTGTTTTAAGGAGGAAATAAAATGGCTAATAAAACGAATAATAAAGTAGCTAAGGACGTAAAAAAGAATAGTAAAGATAAGAAAAGTTTTATGAAAGGTTTCAGAGGAGAATTGAAAAAAGTTATTTGGCCAACACCAAAACAACTTTTATCAAATACTATAGCAGTAGTTACAATTGTTGCAATTATAACTGTTATTGTGTTAGTCTTAGATTTAGGATTTAAAGCACTAAATGATCAAGGTATTAACAGACTAAGAACAGTTGTTACAAATGAAACAGAAAATAATGTAATAGAAGATAATTCTACATCTGAAAATAATACACAGGATAATTCTGTAGATCAAAATACTGCCCAAGAAAATACAACAACTGAGACACCAACAAATGACACAACTACAGAAAATGTAACAGAAAATGTAAATGAATAAAACTTTTAATAATGTTTAAAGGAGGCTAGAAAGTATGTCTCAAGAAAAAGATATGACACCAAGGTGGTATGTTGTACATACATATTCAGGTTACGAAAATAAAGTTAAAACAGACTTAGAGAAGACAGTAAAAAATAGAGAATTACAAGATTTCTTTTTTGATATTGTAGTTCCAATGGAAGAACAAATAGAAATAAAAGATGGAAAAAGAAAAACTAATTTAAAGAAAGTTTTTCCGGGGTATGTTTTAGTGAAAATGATTGTAACAGAGGAATCATGGTATATAGTAAGAAATACTAGAGGAGTCACAGGTTTTGTCGGATCAGGAACAGATCCTATACCACTTACAGATGAAGAAATCAGAAATATGGGATTTGAAATGCCAGAAGTTAATGTCGATTATGATATTAATGATTCTGTAAGAGTTATGAGTGGACCTCTTGAAAACTTTGTTGGTGTTGTTCAAGAAATAAACAAAGAAAAACATAAAGTAAAAGTTATGGTTTCAATGTTTGGAAGAGAAACTCCAGTAGAATTAGAATTCTCACAAGTTCAAAAAATTAGTTAATAAATATAAATCAGATTGAAGGAGGTGCAAAATACAATGGCAGAGAAGGAAATTACAAATGTAATCAAATTACAAATAGAAGCTGGTAAGGCAACTCCAGCTCCACCAGTAGGACCAGCATTAGGTTCAAGCGGTGTTAATATTATGCAATTTGTTAAAGAATTTAATGATAGAACTGCTAATCAACCAGGAATGATAATACCAGTTGTTATAACAGTATATAAAGATAAATCTTTTGAATTTATAACAAAAGTTCCACCAGTTGCAGTTTTAATTAAAAAAGCTTTAAAAATTCAAAAAGGTTCAGGAAAACCTAATAAAGAAAAAGTTGCTACACTAAATATGGAACAAGTAAAAGCAATAGCAGAACAAAAAATGGAAGACTTAAATGCAGCATCATTAGAAGCTGCTATGAGTATGGTAAAAGGTACTGCTCGTAGTATGGGTGTAGTAGTAGAAGAATAATATATTAAAGATTGGGAGAATGAAAAAATCATTCGTTAAAACCACAGGAGGTAAAAAATGAAAAGAGGAAAGAAATATCAAGAAGCTTTAAAACTTGTTGAACCAAACAAGCTATATGAAGCAAAAGAAGCTTTAGAATTAATAGAAAAATTTCCTAAAGCAAAATTTGATGAAACAGTTGAGTTACATGTAAAATTAGGTGTTGATTCTAAACATGCTGATCAACAAGTAAGAGGTACAGTAGTACTTCCAAATGGAACAGGTAAAGCATTAAAAGTTTTAGTATTTGCAAAAGGAGACAAAGCAAAAGAAGCAGAAGCTGCTGGAGCTGATTTCGTTGGAGCAGAAGAATTAATACCAAAAATAGAAAAAGAAAATTGGTTTGAATATGATGTTATAGTTGCAACTCCAGATATGATGGGTGTTGTAGGAAGATTAGGTAAAGTATTAGGACCAAAAGGATTAATGCCAAACCCTAAATCAGGAACAGTTACAATGGATGTAACTAAAGCTATAAATGAAATTAAATCAGGAAAAGTTGAATATAGATTAGATAAAACTAATATAATTCACCTTGGATTTGGAAAAGTTTCATTTGGTGCAGAAAAATTATTAAGTAACTATGAAACAATTATAAATGCAATAATAAAGGCTAAACCAGCTGCAGCAAAAGGTCAATATATTAAGAGTGTAGCAATTACTACAACAATGGGACCAAGTGTATTTATAAATCAAAAATAATTTAAATAGCCAAAGAAAGTAGGCAAATGTAAGTCCTACCGAGGCATATAAAAATAGATCGGACACATCCAATCTTTATATGTCTTGTAGTAGGCTATAAAGATTGGATTTATATTTTATATAATATATAAACAATATTGTGGGAGGTGAAAATATAAATGGCAAATGAGAAAATAATAGCACAAAAGAGCGCAGAAGTTGAAGCATTAGCAGAAAAAATAAAATCAGCTAAGTTAGTTCTTTTAACAGATTACAGAGGAATAACAGTTAGTGATGTAACAGGATTAAGAACAAGTTTAAGAAATGTAAATGCAGAATATAAAGTTATAAAAAATAATATAACAAGAAGAGCATTACAAGCTTGTGAAATAGAAGGTTTTGATCAATATCTAATTGGACCTACAGCTGTAATTATAAGTAATGAAGACTATTTAGAACCTTCAAAAGCTGTATATGAATATACAAAGAAAAATGAAGAATATAAAATTAAAGGTGGAATTATTGATGGAAAAGTAATGACAGCTGAAGAAATAATTACTTTAGCAAAATTACCATCAAGAGAAACACTTATATCTATGCTTGCTGGAGCTTTACTTGGAAATATATCAAAAATTGCTGTTGCAATTGACCAAGTTAGAATAAAAAAAGAAGAAGCAAATGCATAATTAAAAAATATTAGAGTTGTGAACTTAAATCACAAAAATTAAAATAATAAAAAAATAGGAGGAAATTTAAAATGGCTAAAATAGAAGAAATTTTAGAAGCTATAGATAGCTTAACAGTAGTAGAATTAGCTGAATTAGTAAAAGGAATAGAAGAAAAATATGGAGTATCTGCAGTAGCAGCAGCTGCACCAGCAGCTGGAGGAGCAGCAGGAGCTGCAGCTGAAGAAAAAACATCATTTGATGTAGTATTAAAAGAAGCAGGAGCTAACAAAATACAAGTAATCAAAGTAGTAAGAGATGCTACAGGATTAGGATTAAAAGAAGCTAAAGATTTAGTTGATGGAGCACCAAAAACAGTTAAAGAAGGAGCAACTAAAGAAGAAGCTGAAGAATTAAAAGCTAAATTTACAGAAGTAGGAGCAGTTGTTGAACTTCAATAATTTATAAAAAAATGTATTAGATTTTTCTAATACATTTTTTTGACTTAAAAATAGTTGAGTCTGTATTAGAAATGAGGTAAAAATGAAGAAAAGAAATATAAAAAAAGAAGTAATAAAAAGGCCAGAAGCAATTTCAGAATTTAAAAAATTCATTTCAAAAGGAAATATAATAGAATTAGCAGTGGGTGTTATTATAGGTTCTGCATTTGGAAAGATTGTTTCATCCTTAGTAAATGATATTTTGATGCCTGCTATAGGAATTATTAGTGGAGGAATTGATTTTTCAGGACTAAAGTTTACAATAAAAAATGCAACTATAAATTATGGTATGTTTATCCAAAATATAATTGACTTTTTAATTATAGCGATTTGTATCTTTATATTTGTAAAGATAATAGATAGAATTACTAATAAAAAGGAAGAAGTAAAAGAAATAAAAAAAGATGAACAAATCATATTATTAGAAGAAATTAGAGACTTATTAAAAAAAGAGCAAATAGAAAATAATAAATAATAAAATATGCATGTTTAATAAGATAATATGTTTAATATGGATAAGCATAAATAGAATACATTGTTGGAAAATATAACTCAATACTAATAGTTAATTTTATGTGCTATAAATATTAAGAATACTAAAAATGTTGTAAAATAATTAACAATAATACAAAGGGAGAATTTTAAATTTTCTCTCTTTTATTTTTAGTAAAATTGTGATAGAATTCTTTAGTAAAGGAGTAGTATATGTTATGAAATCAAAAAAAGAAGAAGCAATAAATAAAAAGAAAATAGGATATAACTGTGCTCAAGCTATTGCTTGTACTTATTGTGATTTAGCAAATATGGATGAAGAAACAATGAAAAATATTTCTCAAGCATTTGGAACTGGAATGGGAACTCTAGAAGGAACTTGTGGAGCAATCTCGGGTGCTGCAATTATCTTAGGAATGATTAATAAAAATCCTAGATTAACAATGCAAGATATAAGAAAAATAATGAATGAATTTAAATCTCGTAATGGAACTGTGACTTGCTCAGAACTAAAGGGAATTAATACAGGAAAGGTCTTAAGAGAATGCAATGATTGTGTAGGAGATGCTGCAGAATTTTTGGAGAGAATTTTGAATGAAAAGAATATAGAACTAGAGAAAAAATAAATTTGTTTATTATAAATAAAGGTGTAGTAAAAATAAAGGAGGTTAATAAGTTATGGAAGAATTAAGAATGAATGTTAATGGAATGGTTTGTGATGGATGTGAAAAAAGAATTGTGAACGCTGTAGGACAAATAGATGGCGTAGAAGAAGTAATTGCTAATCACAATAATGGAACAGTTATAGTTAAATCAAATAAAGTAATTTCAAAAGATGAAGTTAAAGAGAGAATAGAGGACATTGGATTTGAAGTAAAGGAAGATTAGTTTGAAAATAAAATGTAAAAAAATAAAACCAAAATAGATAAAAAAGGGCATAGTTCCCCCTTACCCCCAAGAAA
>CALXZQ010000061.1 GCA_944393275.1 uncultured Clostridia bacterium | reverse complement strand
AATATAAAATCGCTAGAAATACTTATTCTAGCGATTAATTTTTTATTTACTTAACTCTTCTATAAACATCTTATTTAACATTTTAGGATTTGCCTTTCCTTTTGTTTCTTTCATCGCTTGCCCTACTAAAAATCCCAATGCTTTGTCTTTTCCAGCTTTGTAGTCTGCTACAGATTGTGCATTTGCTTCTAATACTTTTAAAACAACTTCTTTAATTGCACCCTCATCTGATATTTGTATCCAACCTTTTTCTTCAATAATTTTTGAAGGAGCTTTTGGATTCTCAAATAGTTCTTCTAGAACTTTTTTAGCAATACTTGAACTTATTATATTTTTATCTATTAAACTTACTAACTCAGCTAAGTGTTCTGCTGTAAAAGGTATTCCTTCTGGCTCTAATTCTTTTTCATTTAATATTCTTGAAATATCTGATATTATTAAATTATTTACTGCTTTTGCATTACCACATATTTTTAATGCACCTTCAAATAAGTCTGATAAATATTTAGAATTAGTTATTGTTTTAGCATCTTTTTCAGATAATTTATATTCATTAATATATCTTTCTTTTCTACTTTCTGGTAGCTCAGGAAGATTATCTTTTATACTTTGAATATATTCTTCTGATAATCTAATTGCTACTAAATCCGGATCTGGAAAATATCTATAATCTTGTGCATCTTCCTTATCTCTCATTGAAAATGTTTTTCCTGATACATCATCCCATCTCAATGTTTCTTGTTCTATTTTTCCACCATCTTCTAGTATATCTATTTGTCTATCTACTTCATAATCTATGGCTCTTACAATAGATCTAAATGAGTTCATATTTTTCATCTCTGTACGAGTTCCAAATTTTGTATCACCCAATTTTCTTACAGACACATTAACATCTGCCCTTAGTGACCCTTCTTGCATTTTACAGTCTGATACTTCAATATATTCTAATATTGATTTTAATTTTCTTAAATATTGTTCTGCTTCTTCTGCAGACCTTAAATCTGGTTCAGAAACTATTTCTATTAATGGTACACCAGCCCTGTTTAGGTCTACTAAACTACCACCACCAAATTCATCATGATTTAATTTTCCTGCATCCTCTTCTATATGAATTCTTGTTAATCTTATTTGTTTTTTCCCATCATTTGTATCTATTTCAATATATCCATGTTCACAAAGTGGTTTATCAAATTGTGATATTTGATAAGATTTTGGCAAATCTGGATAAAAGTAATTTTTTCTATCATTTTTACTATTTCTAGAAATTTCACAGTTTGTTGCAAGACCTGCTTTAACAGCATATTCTACAACTTTTTCATTTAAGACTGGTAAAGTCCCTGGCATTGCCATACATATAGGACAGGTATGTGTATTAGGCTCTCCCCCAAATTCTGTTGAGCAAGAACAGAATATTTTTGTCTTAGTTGAAAGCTCTGCGTGAACTTCTAAACCTATTACTATTTCATAACCATTTCTTGACATTAATTCACGCCTCCTTTAAATTCTGGTTTATATTTTTCTCTAAATTTAACTGCTTGTTCAAATGTATAGGCTGCATTTAACAATGTTTCTTCACTAAATCTTTTTCCGATTAATTGCATGCCTACAGGCATTCCTTCTGAATTTAATCCAACAGGAATTGAAATTCCTGGAAGTCCTGCAATATTTACTGAAACTGTACATATATCAGCTAAATACATTTCTAATGGATTTGTAGATTTTGATCCTATATCAAACGCTACTGTTGGTGATGTAGGTGTTAATAGTATATCGTATTTTTCAAAAGCTTTATTAAATTCATTCATAACTAATGTTCTAACTTGTTGTGCCTTTTTATAATATGCATCATAATATCCAGAAGAAAGAACATATGTACCTAATATGATTCTTCTTTTTACTTCTGTTCCAAATCCCTCTGCTCTTGAATTTCTATATAATTCTTTTAAGTTTGTAAAATTTTTTGTTCTATATCCATATCTTATTCCATCAAATCTACCTAAATTTGAGCTAGATTCTGCCCATGCTATGATGTAATAAGTAGCTAATGCATAATTGGCTACATCTAAGGAACATTCCTCAACCTCGGCTCCTAATTCTTTATATTTTTCTATAGCTTCTTCTAATTTCTTCTTAACTTCTTCATTTATACCCTCTCCAAAGAATTCTTTTGGAACACCTATCTTTAATCCCTTAACATCATTTTTTAGAGCCTTTGTATAATCTTTTTCTTCTATATCGGCTGATGTACTATCTTTAGGGTCATGTCCTGCAATTACATTTAATAGCATTGCACAATCTCTAACATCCTTTGTCATAGGACCTACTTGGTCTAATGAAGATGCATATGCTACAACACCATATCTAGATACTAAACCATAAGTAGGTTTTAGACCAACTATACCGCACAAACTTGCAGGTTGTCTTATTGAACCACCTGTATCTGTTCCTAATGCCCATGGAACCATATTAGCTGCAACTGCTGCTGCTGATCCACCAGAAGATCCTCCTGGTACTTTGTTTAAATTCCAAGGATTTTTTGTTGTTTTAAAATATGAATATTCTGTAGAGCTTCCCATAGCAAATTCATCCATATTTAGTTTTCCTAAGTTTATCATTTCCTCCGCATTTATTTTTTCCATAACTGTTGCATCATATGGAGCAATAAAATTTTCTAGCATTCTTGAACTACAAGTAGTTCTTACACCCTTTGTACAAATAATATCTTTAATTCCTATTGGTATCCCTGCTAGGTTTGATAATTTTTCTCCTTTTTCTATTTTTTCGTCTATCTTCTTAGCTTGCTCAATTGCTGAGTCTTCCAATATTGTTACAAAAGCATCTACATCTTTTTCCTTTTCATCAATTCTATTTAGATACGCTTTTGTAATATCTGTTACAGTAATCTCTTTTTTATATAACATTTCTTGCAATTCATGAACTGTAAGTTCCGTAAGTTCCATTACTTAAGTCCTCCTTATATTTTTATTATCCATTTATAACTTTTGGTATTTTAAACATATTTCTTTCTTTTGTTGGAGCATTTTGTAGAAGTGCTTCTTTATCCTCAAACTCTACTACCTCATCTTTTCTAAATACATTAGATTGTTCATTTGATCCAATGGTAATATCTAATCCATCAACATTCGCTGAATCTATAATTTGAGCAAAATCTAGAATATCTTCCATATTTTTTCTGTATGTTTCAATTTCATTCTCATTTAAATTCAAACTCGCTAATTTAACAATATGCATCATTTCATCTCTGCTAATTTCTGCCATTTTATTTCACTCCTTTTATATTAATTTTTTTTATTATACACTACTTCACATAAAAAAAACAACCCTAAAATTAACTTAGCCTGATTTTTTTTAATCTTATACCTTGACTTTCCTTGCAAAAAATATTAAAATATAAGGTAGTCGTTTATATTTGCTATGAGGATGACGAGAGATTAAAAGTTACTAACAGAGATAAAAGGTCGTGGCTGAAAACCTTTTTTAGAAGAACATAATCTACCAACACATCTGAGCAATTTTTATTTAAAGTGGAAAATTCATTTTTTCAAGCTGGGTGGCACCGCGGAAAATATTTCGTCCCTGCAATTATGCAGGGGCATTTTTGTTTTTTAGGAGGTTTTTATGAATAATATTATTTTAAAAGATTTATTTACTAACACTGAAAAGTATATAGATACAGAAGTTACTGTATCAGGATGGCTAAAGACCTTAAGAGATTCAAAATCATTTGGTTTTATAGAATTAAATGATGGGTCATATTTAAAAAATGTTCAAATAGTTTTTAACGATACTTTATCTAATTTTGAAGATATACGTAAATTAACAATCTCCTCTTCTTTAATTGTTACTGGAAGGGTCATAAAAACAGAAAATGCGAGACAGCCTTTTGAAATACATGCAACTTCTGTGGATATTATACAGGTTGCAGATAGTGATTATCCACTTCAAAAGAAAAGACATTCTTTTGAATATTTAAGAACTATTGCACATTTAAGGCCTAGAACAAATACATTTAATGCAGTATTTAGAGTTCGTAGTGTATTAGCTTATGCAATTCATAAATATTTTCAAGAGCATAATTTCGTATATGTTAATACTCCTATTTTAACAGGTAGTGACTGTGAAGGTGCTGGAGAAATGTTTCAAGTATCTACATTAGATTTTAATAATATTCCTAAAACAGAAGATGGCCAAGTAGATTATAGTAAGGATTTCTTTGGAATTCCAACACATCTTACTGTAAGTGGTCAATTAGATGTTGAAACTTTTTCTTTTGCTTTTAGAAATGTTTATACATTTGGTCCTACATTTAGGGCTGAAAACTCAAATACAGTAAAACATGCTTCAGAATTTTGGATGATCGAACCTGAAATGTGTTTTGCTACATTAAAAGATTATATGGATGTTGCAGAAGATTTATTAAAATATATAATTTCTTATATTTTAGAAAATTGCCCAGAAGAAATGAATTTCTTCAATTCTTTTATTGATACTACTGTATTCGAAAGATTAAATACTATTATACATTCTGAATTTGGTAGAATTTCATATACAGAGGCTGTAGAACTTCTAAAAAAGCATAATTCTGAATTCGAATTTCCTGTTGAATGGGGTGTTGATCTTCAAACAGAACACGAAAGATATCTTTCTGAAAAAATCTTCAAAAAACCTGTTTTTGTTACAGATTATCCATCTGAAATAAAAGCATTTTATATGAAAGAAAATCCAGACGGAAAAACTGTTGCTGCTGCCGACCTTCTAGCACCTGGTATTGGGGAAATTATCGGTGGTAGTCAAAGAGAAGATAATTTAGAAGTTTTAGAAAATAAAATAAAAAGATTCGGGTTAAATAGAGATGATTATTGGTGGTATTTAGATTTGAGAAAATATGGCAGTGTGCCACATTCTGGATTTGGATTAGGATTTGAGAGATTAATAATGTATGTCACAGGAATGAATAACATAAGAGATGTTTTACCATTCTATAGGACACCAAAAAATTGTAGTTTTTAATGATAATGGAGGATTTTTATGAGCATATATAAAACTTATACTTGTAATCAAATTAGTTTAGAAGATGTTGGAAAACGAGTTAAGATAGCTGGATTTGTCCAAACTATCCGTGATTTGGGTGGATTAGTATTCTTAGATATTAGAGATATGTATGGAATAACACAAGTTGTTACTTCTGGTGAATCTGCTGATGTTGATTTTGCTTCTCATATCCCTGTTGAATCTGCTGTTACAGTGGAAGGAATAGTTAGAAAAAGAGATAATGAAACTATAAATGAGAAATTATCAACAGGTCTAGTTGAAATAGCAATTGAAAAAATAGAAATTCTAGGAAAAAGAACTAAAGAATTACCTTTTGAAATAAATTTTAATCAAGATGTTAGAGAAGATTTGAGACTTCAATATAGATACTTAGATTTAAGAAGTGATAGATTAAAAAATAATTTAATACTAAGAAGTAAAGTTTTACAATATATAAGAGAGCAAATGATTGAGCAAGGTTTTTTAGAGGTTCAAACTCCAATTCTTACTAGTTCTTCACCTGAAGGAGCTCGTGACTATTTAGTACCTAGTAGGATACATGCCGGAAAATTTTATGCACTTCCACAAGCCCCTCAACAATTTAAACAATTACTTATGGTATCTGGAATAGATAAATACTTCCAAATCGCTCCTTGTTTTAGAGATGAGGATGCAAGAGCAGACCGTGCTCCTGGGGAGTTCTACCAATTAGACATGGAAATGAGTTTTGCAACACAAGAAGATGTTTTTAATGCTATTGAACCGGTTATATATAATATATTCACAAAATTTTCTAAGAAAAAAGTTACTAAATATCCATTTCCTAGGATTTCATATAAAGAAGCTATGCTTAAGTATGGTAGTGATAAACCTGATTTAAGAAACCCTCTAGAAATTGTGGATGTTTCTGATGTTTTTGAAAAAATAGATTTTAATGCTTTTAATAATAAATTAGTTAGAATTATATCTGCTCATGATGTTGAAGACCAACCTAGAAGCTTTTTTGAGGGTATGACAGATTATGCAATAAGTGAATGTAAAGCAAAAGGATTAGCTTGGCTTAGAATATTAGAAGATAGAAGTCTACAAGGTCCAATCGCTAAATTTATTCCTGAAGAGGCTAAAGAAATAATGTTAGAAAGAACAAATTCAAAACCAGGTGATTGCCTATTCTTTATTGCAGAAGTTCCTGGAATTGTCGAAAACCTTTCAGGTAAAATTCGTTCTGAGTTAGGTAAAAGATTAAATTTAATAGATGAAAATGTCTTTGAATTCTGTTGGATTGTTGATTTTCCAATGTATGAAAAAGATGAACATGATAAAATTCAATTTAATCATAATCCATTCTCTATGCCACAAGGCGGAATGGAAGCCCTACTTACAAAAGACCCATTAGATATTGTTGCTTATCAATATGACATTGTATGTAATGGAATAGAATTATCTTCTGGTGCAGTAAGAAATCATGATATTGACATAATGCTTAAAGCATTCGAAATAGCTGGATATACAGAGGATGAAGTAAAATCAAAATTTGGTGCATTATACACTGCATTTCAATTCGGTACTCCACCTCATGCCGGAATTGCTCCAGGAATTGATAGAATGCTTATGTTGCTTACAGATTCTGAAAGTATTCGTGAAGTAATCGCTTTCCCTCTAAATAGTAGAGCACAAGACCTTATGATGGGAGCTCCAAGCAATGTTTCTAGATCTCAATTAAGAGATGTTCATATTAGGTTAGATGTAAAAGATAAATAAATTCATTAAAGAGGAAATATTATATATATTTCCTCTTTAATTTTATTATTTTAATTATATCTTATTTCTCTATATAATTTTTTTAAT
>CALXZQ010000060.1 GCA_944393275.1 uncultured Clostridia bacterium | reverse complement strand
CTTCCTAATATAATACATACTTTGTCTTTATATATTATTCCACCATCTTCTATTTCATAAGCCTCTCCTTGTTTTAAGAATTCTTCTATATCTTCTATTACATATGGTGAAGCACAATCTATTATTCCAACTATATCTATTCCTTTTCTTTCTCTACATTCTTTTGCTATATTTGCAAAGTTTAATGACCTTGCTGCTGTTATTTTTATTGGTTTATTTTTTTCACTTCTTCCTATGTGAACATGTAAATCTGCAAATACTTCGTTCATTATTATTCTCCTTTTCTTTCATAAAGAAAACTATGTATTAGAGAATACATAGTTTTTTTAAGATATATTTTCATTGTCTAACAATTCTGAAAATTTATGTCCATCCTCTAATTGTCTTGCTAATTCCTGTTTCATCCTTCTTTCAGCATTAATTTTATTTTTGTTTGTCTTATATCCATCCTTATCTTTTTCAATCTTTTTTGATTCTATGTATATTCTTCTTGCTTCAGTTCTATATTCAATTTGTGCAATCATTCCATGTATATAATCATATTTAGGAAGTACATTAATTTTCTTTTGCCATTTTGTAATTATTTTTGTTGTATCTATACTTAGCATTTCAGAATTTTCAGCCATTACAACAAATTCTTTAAATATCTGTAAGTATTGATTTTCCTTATCTAATAAATTTTCGTTTTCTAATATGAACAAGGCTTCTTCAGGTGTAAATGCTCTTCTATCATCTCTATCTAATAACATTCCAAAATTATCTATTAATTCTAAAATATCTGATTCTTTTTCCCTTTTCTTTTGATGTTTATATCTATTTACTCCTAAACATATTCTACAAAATCTATCATCAAAACCTAATGTTGATAGATATTTTGCACCTTCTTCTGCATATGTTCTTACTTTATCAAGGTTATACGCTAAAACTGTTTTTTTGCAGGCGTATAATAAACATGCTGTTAGAATTAAATTTGTATCTAAATTTAATTTTGCATATTCTAAGAACATTCTACATATTTCTGTTTTAAATATTACTGTATTATCAAAAAAGCAGTCATGTTTTCTTTTAAAGTAGCATATTATTCTTATTTTTTCCGATAGTCTCTTTTCTGATAATATGTAATTTGCAAAACTCATATCATCCATAACTGACTTCTCCTTAATAATTTTGTAACATCTTTATTATATGCTAATTATTTCCTTTATTCAATATTCACATTATAAATGTAATACATTTGTAATATTAATTTATCAAATAAAAAAAACTTTCATTCTGAAAGCTTTTTTATTTCTTATATCTATTTATTATATTCTTATTTTAGATATCTGTTTTTCTAAATCTTCTATACTATTATTATTTTTTATTATGTAATCTGCATTTTCTTCAAAGAATTCGTTTGTATTTTGTGCATCTAGTCTTTTTTCCGCTTCTTCTTTTGTAATACCATCTCTGTTAATTATTCTCTCTATTTGTGTTTTTCTATCTGAAACAACCGCAATTACAAAATCACAAATTGTATTTAAGTTGCTTTCGAATAATAATGGTGCATTTACAATTATTATTTTCTTTTTAATAGTATTAATCTTTTTTTGGATTGCATCTACTACATATATAAATGTTAATTTATTTAGTTCTTCTCTTTTTCTTTCATCCTCAAAGATTATATTAGCTAGTTTTTTTCTATTTAATTCACCATTTTTATTTATAATCCCAGTACCAAAATTCTCAACAATTGAATTTAAATACATCGTACCTTTTTTAGATAATTGTTTTGCTATTTTATCTGCATCTACTATTTCTACTTCATAATTTTTTTCAATTATTTCACATACTGTGTCTTTTCCTGCTCCTGAACTTCCTGTTAAACCTATTATTTTCATAGCAAATCCTCCTTTAAGACAACATATTATTATTATAACACATTTTTTGATAT
Organism: uncultured Clostridia bacterium; assembly: GCA_944393275.1. GTDB lineage: Bacteria > Bacillota > Clostridia > TANB77 > CAG-508 > Merdicola. The sequence goes on along the minus strand of CALXZQ010000060.1, from coordinate 5,060 downwards.
TTTTACATAATATTTTACATTTTTGTTAAATCTTATTGTCCTAAGTTTTGTATTGCTTGTCTTGCTAATTCGTCACATCTGTTATTATATTTATTATCACTATGCCCTTTTACTTTTATAAATTCAATTTTATGTATTTGAGTAAAATTATATAATTCTTCCCATAATTCTTTATTCTTTACATCTTCTTTGGAGGCTGTTTTCCACCCATTCATTTGCCAGTTATATATCCAACCTTGTTTAAAACTATTTACAACATATGCACTATCACTATATATCTTTACTTTACAAGGAAACTTAAGAAGTTTCAAGGCTTCTATTACTGCTGTAATCTCCATAATATTGTTTGTAGTAGCTTCTTTTCCTCCTGATATCTCCTTTTTATTTTCTTTATACATTAATATTGCTCCCCATCCACCAGGTCCTGGATTTCCTGAGCAAGCACCATCTGTATATATACTAACTTCTTCCATAACTTTCCCCACTTCTATTTGTAATCTAATTTATTTTATGATATTATATCAATAAATTATTTTATCTACAAGTAAAGGAGGTATTTTATGTACAATGTTTTGGGAATTATAGCTGAATATAATCCTCTACACAATGGGCATGTTTTTCATATTGAACAATCTCAAAACATATCAGATGCCGATTTTACTATATGTATTATGAGTGGAAATTTTGTGCAAAGAGGAAATACTTCTTTAATAAATAAATGGACTAAGACAGAAATGGCAATTTTAAATGGTATTGATTTAGTAATTGAACTCCCTACTGTTTATGCAACGTCTAGTGCAGAAATATTTGCTGAAGGAGCTATAAGGATATTGAATGCACTAAGTATAGTAGATACAATATCTTTTGGTGTTGAGACTGATGATATTGGTATATTAAATAAGATTGCAACTGTTTTATATGAAGAACCCAAAGAATACATAACACTTCTTAATTATGAACTTTCTAAAGGCTCATCTTTTCCCAAGGCTAGAGAAAATGCTATACTTATGTATCTCAAGGATATAGCAAAATATTCTGGAGTTTTATCTTCTCCTAATAATGTTCTTGCTATTGAATATCTAAAAGCTTTAAGAAAAACTAGATCATATATTAAACCTATTCTTATAAAGAGAGAAAAAGTAAATTATAATGACACTAACGTTATGGATCAATTTGCAAGTAGTACTGCTATAAGAAATTTTGTAAAAAATAATAAATTCAACGAAATAAGTAAAGTCATGCCAGAAAGTGCATATAATCTTCTAATAGAAGATTATAAACGAGGGAACTATGTACAGGACATAGTTAAGTTTGAAAAAGAGATTTTATATGAGTTACGAAAGCTCCCTATTTCTGAGCTTGCTACTTATCCTGATGTTTCAGAAGGTTTAGAATATTCATTAAAAAAGGCTGCAAATTCTTGTAATAATTTATATGATTTAATAAACCTTGTTAAGTCAAAGCGTTATACTTTAACAAGAATTCAAAGAATTCTTATTCATATTTTATTAAATATAAAACAAAAAGATATTTCTATTGCAAGAAGAACTCTTCCTTATGCTAGAATACTTGGATTTAATGATAGAGGTAAATCTTTAATTTCTGAAATATGTAGAAAAAATCCTAAGCTCTCTGTTATCACATCAGTTAAACGTTTTATGGATTTGTCCAATAATAGGACACTTAAAAATATGCTTCAAAAAGATATTTTAGCAACAAATATATATACTTTAGGATTTGAGTATAACTCTTTGGCTAATTTGGATTATACTCACAAATTAATTACTTTATAAATAAACCATTTTCTATATAGAAGATGGTTTATTTTTATGTAACCTTTATATCTTTAGTTTCATATTATGTAATATAAACTCAAGATAAGGAGGAATTATATATAATGTGTAATAATTGTAACTGTAGAAAATGTTGCGCTTTAAATAATTGCAGAGATGAGTATAATGACAATGTTTTTGAAAAATCTTGTAATGATGCTTGTCCTTCTAATTATGTCGCTGTAGATGATTGCATGTGTGGATTTGACGAAGAAGAAGGAGTTTTTCCTTCTAATCCAATGCTTGCTCAAAGTTATGTACCTTGGCAAACAATGAACAAAACTTTTGTACCTTGTGTTGGTTTAAAAATGGGAACCATTTTCCCTGAACTTGTAAGTCCTTATATGCCTTGTGATTCTATGAGACAAATTGAATATATAGCAAATACAAATACTATTGGGGAGGGATGTAATGATGCAAGAAGATAATGTTAGAGAAGAAAGAAGTTCTTGTATGTGTAATAACAATGATAACATTAGAGAAGAAATGATTACCAAAATTAAGGAACTTAATTTTGCTGTAATTGAACTTGGATTATATCTAGATACACATCCTGAAGATGAGAAGGCACTTTGTCTTCATAGAAGATATGCAAAAGAATTAAAAGAATTAAAAGATAAATATCAAAAAGTTTATGGACCTTTAAGTATTTATTATCCTTGTAATAAATGGAGATGGCTTGAGGAACCTTGGCCTTGGGAAAGGGGGAATTTTTAATGTGGAATTATTGTAAACACTTAGAATATCCAGTTAATATAAAATGTACTAATCCAAAACTTGCTAAAGTAATTATATCTCAATACCGGAGGTCCAGATGGTGAACTTGCCGCTTCTTTAAGATATCTATCTCAAAGATTTGGAATGCCTGATCAAAAAGCTAAAGCTATATTAAACGATATTGGTACAGAAGAATTAGCTCACTTAGAAATGGTTGGAACTATAGTACACCAGTTAACAAAAGGAGCTAGTATAGAGGAAATAGAAAAAGCCGGTCTTGGAGCATATTATACAGATCATGGTGTTGATGTATATCCGCAAGCAGCTAGTGGTACTCCTTTTACTGCATCATATATTGCTTGTAAAGGTGATGTTATTGCTAATTTACAAGAAGATTTAGCTGCAGAACAAAAAGCAAGAGCAACATATGAAAAATTAATCGATTTATGTAGAGATGAACCAGATGTCGTAGATCCACTTCGTTTCTTAAGAGAAAGAGAAGTAGTTCACTTCCAGAGATTTGGTGAAGCTTTAAGAGGTGTTCAAGATAAGCTTGCTGAAAAGAAGTTTTATCTAAATGATACTTTAGTAAACAATAATGCATCTATTTTATCTACTAATGATAATAATTGCAATTGTAAATAATTATATTAAAAGATACCTACTTTAAAAAGTAGGTATTTATTTTAATTACTGGATTAATTTTACTTTAACCTTAATTTATGGTATAATATATAAGATGTAGGTTTTTGTTTAGATGTGAATACCTACAGGTACGCATCTGACTTCACGGTATTAACGATAGGAGGAATTTAAATGCAAGATGAAACAAAGCAAATTATTCACAATGCTTATGCATTGGCAACGCAAAAGTCAAATGCTAATGCCGTAGAGATAGAAGAGGCTCTTCTCTCTACTCTTGATGCAACGACCATTTGTCAGGAAGATATTCCAGTAATGGACTACTTTTTGGACAAACTCTCTAAAAGCATCTTGGCAAGGAAGCGGACTTTCCAGGCAACCAACTTGTGTTCAGAGATTTTGCATACCACGATGTATATCGTAATGTGGCTTAACTCTGAATATGGAGCAAAGATTGACACCAATATCTCAGCTCGTCGGAAATCTCTTGAAAGTGAACTTGCGAAGATTCTCGAATTGTCCGATAGGCAAAACCCTCTTAATATTATGGATCGCTTCGGCATCAGATTCATCTTAGATGAGGGAATCAGCAAGTGTTGCTTTCTTGCAACAAAGATTGTTGACATTATCTGCAACTTAAATCGTCAGGACCGAAAGAACTTTTGGGCCTATTTATCTCAATTTGATGAAAATACCCAATATCGCATCAAGCGGCTTTTGGATATTCCTTTCACCTTGACTCCAATTGTCAGGAAGGATAAAGAACCTTTTATAAAGGAAAATTACCCTGACTTGGAGTATCCGACTGAAGAAGATCGGAAGATGGTAGGACATCTAGAGGGTAATATGAAGTTTTACTTTGACCCCAAATGGAATGGTTACCAATCCCTTCATCTTGTAGTCGCAGTTGAACCTGGCTACACTACATTACCCGGGTTCGAGATTGAGCTTCAGTTTCGGACTTGGAAGATGCACGTTCATGCTGAGAATGACATCAAGGCATCTCATGATGCACATAAGGATGACTTTGAAGAGTATGCTCGCATCTTTAGGCTAAGCGATGAGGAACTCTCAAAGACTGATATCCGCTTTTTCTATTCTTACAAGGACATTCAAAATGACCCGGATGGCATTCATTTTCCAAAGAGTTTCTACAATAGACGCATGAATGACTCTTCTGTGTAGGAATTGGCCAATTGCATGTTCATCCCCTTAGGAAATTAATTCACATCACTACAGGCTTTACTCTTCTTGAGTAGCTTAAAACGGTTTGCTCTGCTTCATTGCAGGACAAACCGTTTAATTTTTATATATTATAAAAATAAGTAGCTTCTAAATCAGCTTCATGCATAAGTAATGCTAAAGGATATTTTTTGTAAGCTTGACCTAAAGTTGCATATAATTCCTTTGGTTCAGTAAATCCCATATGCCATCTTATACAATATTTTTCCTCTACTGTTAATTTTATGTACTCTGTAAGCATCATCACAGATTTTTCTCCATGTCCGTAAGGAATCGTATCTTCTACTGTATAATATGGAACTTTCTCCCACTCTCCTAGTGCATTTTTAGCATTTCTATAATCTACTTTATAGTAATTAACTTTACATATATCATGTAATAGTGCTATTATGATTAGGCTGTCCTCTTGTATTTCTAAATCTATAGTTGCTGACTTCACTTTTTCTTTTAATATCTCATATACTTTTAAGCTATGTTCTAATAATCCCTTTTCATAACAGCCATGATATCTTGTACTTGCAGGAGCTATAAAAAAGTCTGTTTTTTCTAAGAAATCTATTAAATTTTCTATTCCTTCCCTATTAGTTTGTCTCAATAAATTAATAAATTCTTCTTTCATATATTTCT
>CALXZQ010000059.1 GCA_944393275.1 uncultured Clostridia bacterium | reverse complement strand
ATCAAAGAAAAAAAACTTATACATCCAGATAGTATTAATACTAGAAATAACTTATTAATAAAAATTAGAAAATCACTTTAAAAAGAAAAATTAATATGATATAATCGGGACACCATGAGATGGGAGGATGTCAAATGATTTTCAAGGACTATTATAAAATACTAGATTTGGATACTAGTAAAATAACAATGCAAGAATTAAAAATAGCATATCGTGAGGCAGCAAAAAAATATCATCCAGATGCTAATGTAGGAGATACTAATGCTGAAGAACGATTTAAAGATATAAATGAAGCATATAGGGTATTATCAGATATTAAATCCAAAAAGAAATATGATAGAATGTGGAATGCTAATGTAGGTAAAAGGAAAAAAAGTTATCAAGAAAGTAATAGGGAAAAAGATTCTGTTTTTAGTGATTTCTTTAAAATGTTTTTTGGAAATGTAGAAGAAAAAAGTGAAGATCTGAAAAACAAACAGATAAATAAAAAGAAAATACCAATAAAAGGTGAGAACATTGAAACAGAAATAAATATGACAATACCAGAAACTTTTTTTGGATGTGAGAAGAAGATTTCATTAAGAACAGCACAGGGCAAAATGAAAACCTTTACAATAAAGGTTCCAGCGGGGATAAGAAATCAAGAGAAAATAAGGTTATTAGGACAAGGAAAAGCGGGAATCAACGGAGGAAAAAACGGTGACTTGTTTATAAAAATTAATATACAAGACGATAAAAAATTCAGATTAAAAGGAATAGATTTATACACTGATTTGAAATTAACACCTTGGGAAGCAGCATTAGGTACAAGAGCAACAATAGAAACAATTAATGACACTGCTTCTGTATATGTACCAATGGGAATAGAAAGTGGAGAAATAATAAAGATACCAGGTAAAGGCTACAAAGATGGAAAAGGTGGTAGAGGAGATTTAATAACAGAAGTAAAGATAATTGTGCCTAAAGAACTATCACAAGAAGAAAAAGAATTATACCAAAAATTAAGCAGAATTTCAAAATTTAATCCAAGAAATTAATTATGTCACATTTTATAACTATAAAGGTGACATAATAACTAAAATATTGTTGACAATAACCTTAAATTGCTGTATAATAAAGATTGGTAGATTACAAAAGATAAGCAATATGTGTTATTGTAGAATGGAGTGTATTAATATGTTTAGTTGGGAAGGTAAACATTTCAGCATAACCGATCCAAAAAATGTAAGCACAGTAGTGTATCAAATTAATGAGACAGAAAAAGAGTTTAAAAAAGACTCTCCTAAGTATACTGTTACAAGATTAGACTACACGGAAGAATATAATGGCGACTTAAAAAAGAAGACATTTTATGTTGATAATCCATCAGAAGAAAAAGATGAATTTGTTATACTTTCATTTGGAAAAGAGAAAGTAGTAATAAATATGGCAGTATTAGAAGATGATAAAATAGTAGTAGCTAAGAAACCAGTGCCATTTAAATTTAACACATTGTATTCAGAAAAAGAATCAGAATATAAAGATTTTAAATACACGCCAAATTTAAAAAGGCCAATATCAATTATAGATCCAGAAACAACAGAAGAAGTTAAGCCTATTCTATATTTTGATGAAAAGACGAATGAAATAAAAGGAAAATGTAAACTTAAGGCTAACAAATCTTATTTTGCATTTGAAATTAGAGATAAAAAGGATATAAATAATTAATTAGAGAGGGGAATCTAATATGAGTACTACGAATGTAGAACCACATGATAACCAAGTGAAAGGAATAGTTGTTGTAGGAGTTAACTTAGGAAGAGGTATAGAAGTTACAGGCTCAACACAATTTACAACTGACAGATTAGAAGAAGTTGGAATACAAGGAATTGGAACAGTTCAATCCACTCATAATATAATTGATGATAATGGAAATGGATATAGAATTGTACAAGAAGGAAATCATAGAAGAGTAGAAAAAATTGAAAAAACTCAAGTTAGTGAATTAATTAAACTATTAAATGATTCAAAGAAAAAGACAGGAGTGCCAATTAAACAATCAGATATAGATTTAATAAAAGCAGCGGGGTATGAAATAGTAATAAAAGATAAATCTTTAATTATAGATGATGAACAAGAAAGATAAATCATACATAAGAAAAGGTGAGGAAATTGAATTATAAGATTAAAGGAGCTATAAACAGAAACAAAAAATATTTTTTAACGTTTGGGATACTATGGCTTGTATTAGTCATAGTATTTGTTGCGCCATTGGCATGTTCGATTAAAGAAGCAATAGTATTAGGAGATAATAATACTAATGTTTTTTCTTTCGAACATTTTTTTATGGCAATTGGAGAAAATATTACAAATCCTTTTGGAAGTGTAGCAAAAGGGTTGAGCTCAGAATATATAAGTAATTTTGGTGCAGGATTTGTGTATTTTACGATTGCATATTTACTATTAGTAATTATAGGAATTATAAGAGCAGCACCAAAAACGGAATATGCTGACATAGAACATGGTTCTAGTGACTGGGCAGAAAATGGAGAACAGTATAGAATATTGAGCAAGAAAAATGGAATTATTTTAGCAGAAGACAATTATTTGCCATTAGATAAAATGGGAAATATAAATACTCTAATAGTTGGACGGATCAGGTTCTGGTAAATCTTCAGCATATTCTATACCAAATGCATATCAATGCTTAGGTTCTTATGTATTTACAGACCCAAAGGGAGAGCTTTATGATGCAACAGCAGGGTATTTAAAATCTAAAGGTTATGATATTAAAGTACTAAACTTAGTTCATCCTCAAAATAGTGATGGATATAATCCTTTAATGCACATATCGAATGAAATAGATGTTGATGTTATAGCAAACACTATTGTAAAGGGACAAGTTGTAGAAGGAAAATCAGATCCATATTGGGATGATATGGCAGAAATGCTATTAAAAGCATTAATATATTATTTAATTGCAACAAGACCAGAAGAAGAACAAAACTTAGCGAGTTGTGCTGAACTTGTAAGAGCAGCTAATGCAAATGGTGGAAGTAACTTACTTACAGAACTTATGAATCAATTATCTTATGATCATCCAGCTAGAATGTATTATAAATCTATTGAGATTGCACCAGAAAAAACATATGGTTCAATTCTAAGTACATTACAATCAAAATTAGGAAAATTTGATTCAAAGGAAATTGCAGAATTAACATCAACAGATACAATTAATTTCCAAGAGATAGGAAAAAAGAAAACAGCAGTATATGTAATATCATCAGATACACATACAGCATATGACTTTTTATTAACAATATTCTTCTCACAGATGATTCAACAATTATATGACTATGCAGATAGTGCAGGTGGAAGATTACCAGTGAGAACATTCTTCATATTGGATGAGTTTGCTAACATAGGAAAAATACCAGATTTTGATAAGAAAATATCAACTAGTAGAAGTAGGGGAATATCATTTAGTGTTATTCTACAAAATCTAGATCAATTAGAAGCAGTATATGAAAAATCTTATGAAACAATTATAGGAAACTGTGATACACACGTCTTTTTAGGAAGTAATTCACAAAAAACAGTAGAATATTTTTCAAAGGCATTAGGAGAAAAAACTATCTCAAGAGATAGTTACTCTATAAATAGAGATAGATTAAACTGGAAACAAGGTTCTAGCGTATCAGATCAAGTTATGGCAAGAGCCTTACTTACACCAGATGAACTTCGAAGATTCGATAATGATTATTGTATAATATTTGTTAAAGGTTTAAAACCGATTAAAGCACATAAGTTTTACTATTTCAATAAACCAATGTATAGAGAATTAAAAGCTAAAGCAATTAGTCATAATGATATAGGAGATATTGAAAGAGGAAAATGGAGGAAATTTAATCCAAATTCACCATATGTAGAAGATCAAGAGAATAAACCAGTTCAGGATTTAAAAGTGGAATCATTAGATGATTTATTTGAAAATGAAAATGATAATAATAAAGAAAAGGAAGAAAAAATACAACCTAAAAAAGTTGAATTTGATAATATTCCAGAAACTGATAATGATTCAAAGATAGAAAAGAAAAAGGAACCAGATATTAATTTATCAGCTCCAAGTCTTCCTTTAGATGAAGAAGATGAAGCTCAAGTTAGTGATATTCAAAAAGAATTAGAGGCAAAGTTAGATGAAATATTTGGACCAATAGACGAAGATTAATAGAACTAGAAATAGTTCTATTTTTTTAAAAATACATATAAAACAAATGTTTTAAAAAATTATTGACGAAGTAAAATAAAAAATATATAATTTTATAAACAAAAATCATTTGGAGGAATTAAGATGAAATTTGTACATATAGCAGACTTACATTTTGACATACCATTTACAAGTTTAAATAGAATTCAAAATTTATCAAATATACGTAGATTAGAACAAAGAGAAGCATTAAGGAAAGTAATAGAATATATAAAGGAAAATAGTATAGAGTGTTTGTTTATATCAGGAGATTTGTATGAGCATGAGTATATAAAACAAAGTACAATAGAATATATAAATAATTTATTTAAACAAATACCAGATACTAGAATATTTATTTCTCCAGGAAATCATGATCCATATATAACTAATTCATATTATTCAAAATATTCTTGGAACGAAAATGTATATATATTTAATCAAAAAATTAATAAAGTAAGTTATAATGATTGCGATATATATGGATATGGATTTCAAGACTTTTATTGTAAAGATTCAAAAATAGAAAATATTAAAATAGAAAATCCAGAGAAGGTAAATATATTGATAGCTCATGGAAGCTTAAATGATATAAAGAAAAGTGAAGAAGATTATTTTAATTATAATCCAATAAATAAAAATAATTTAAAAAATAAACATTTTGATTATGTTGCTTTGGGACATATTCATAAAACTAATTTTGATGAAAATGAAAATATTATTTATCCTGGTTCATTAATATCATTTGGGTTTGATGAGCTTGGAAAACATGGAATGATAGTAGGAGAGATAACGAAGAATAACAGAAAAATAAAATTTGTAAATATAGATAATAGAGAATTTAAAGAAGAAAAACTAGATATAAGCAAAATTATTTCTAAAGAAGAGTTAGTAGAAAAAATAAATAATTTAAAAATAGAACCAAATAAATTATATAAAATAATTTTAATTGGAAGTAGAAATTTTGAAGTAGATATTAATTTAATAAATAAATTAATAGAAAATAATCAAATATTAAAAATAAAAGATAATACAGAGATAGGATACGATTTAGAAAAAATGTCTAGAGAAAATGATTTAAAAGGAATATTTATAAAATTAATGCTAGAGAAGCAAACCAATAACATAAGCGAAGAAAATAGAGAAAAAATAGAGAGAGCAATAGAATATGGTATAGATGCATTATCTGAGGATAGGTGAAAAAATGGTAATACATAATATTAGAATAAATGGATATGGAAAATTAAAAAATAAAGATATTAATTTTAATAATAAAATTAATATTATTTATGGAGAAAACGAGAGTGGAAAATCAACAATATTTAATTTTATATTAAATACACTGTTTGGGGCCTCAAAAAATAAAAAAGGAAAAGATATTTCAGATTTAGAGAGATTTACACCATGGAATAATGAAGAATTTTCTGGGAAAATAGAATATAGCTTAGATAACGGAGATAGTTATAATGTCTACAGGGAATTCAAAAAAAAGTCACCAGCTATATATGATAAAAATGGAGAAGATATTACGAGTAGATATATAGTTGATAAAAATAATGGAAATCAATTCTTTTATGACCAAACAAAAATAGATGAAGAATTATTTTTATTAAGTACAGCTGTAATGCAACGAGGTTCAAGGATTGAGAGTGCAGACAAAAACTCAATAATTCAAAAACTATCTAATTTAGCAGGAACTGGAAGTGATAATATATCTTTTAAAAAAAGTATTGATAAATTAAATAAAAAACAATTAACAGAAATAGGAACACCAAGAAGTCAAGATAGACCAATAAATAAGATAGAAAAAAAACTAGAGGAACTAAAAAAAGAAAAAAAAGATTTATTATTATATAAAGATGAAAAATATGTGATTGAAGAGAATACTGAAAATATAAAAGAAAAAATAAAAGAAATAGAAAAAGATATAACTGAATTAAAAGAATATTCAAAATTAGAACAGAAGCTTATTTTAGAGCAAGAGAAAATAAAAATAAATAAACAAATAAATGAGGCAAATAATTTAGAAATAAAAGAAATTGAAGAACAAAAAAGTAATAAAGAAAAAGAATTAAGTGAAATAAAAAATAAAAATAATTTAAAAATAAATTCTAAAAAATATATATTAATATTTTCTATAATATTAATAATAAATATATTAATATTAAAATTATTTGAAAATAATTTTAAATATTTATCTTTAATATCAATTTTTATATTTTTTGTTTTTTATTTTATTAATATTAAAAATAAGAAAAAAATATTAAAAGAAAAAAATAAAAAAATAATTAATAATAAAAAAGAGGAAATAAATAAAATAAATAGTCAATTAGAAATTTTAAAAAATAATGCAGATACTGTGCAAAAAGAGATAGAAAAATTAGAAAATAATTTAAATAATGAAATATTAGATAAAGATAAAATAAGAAATTCACAAGAAAAATTAGAAGATAAAAATAATGAATTAAATAATTTAATAATTAAATTACATAGCATTGAATTAGATAGAAACAATATATTACCTAAATTAGATAATTTAAGTAATATAGAGGAAGAGATAAGCTCTTTTGAAGAGGAGAAAAAAAATCTAATAAACAAAAATGAAAGTATTGAACTTGCAAAAGAAGTATTAGAGGAAGCATATAAAATAATGAGAGAGAATATAACACCTAAATTTGCTGAAAATTTATCTAATATAATTTCAAATATATCTAATGGAAAATACAGTAAAATAAAAATAACAGAAAATAATGATTTAGTAGTAGAATTAGAAACAGGAAAAATTGTGCCAGTTGAATTGTTGAGTACAGG
>CALXZQ010000058.1 GCA_944393275.1 uncultured Clostridia bacterium | reverse complement strand
ACACATACAACCGGTTTAAATGCTAGTGATACTGCAAACTGGTATGAATGGCTTGAATCTGATAATTGGGTAGATTATGTATTAAATAGGCCGGCCGTATCAAGGCCAGGAACAGTATTTAATTACTTTACTGGAAATACGCACTTATTATCTTCAATAATCCAGCAAGCTACAGGCAAAACTTTATATGAATTTGGAAAAGAAAATCTATTTGATAAACTTGATATGGAAAGTGTTGAATGTGGTGTAGATCAACAAGGAATATCAGACGGTGGGAATGGCTTTAAAATGAATATATATGATATGGCAAAGCTAGGACAATTATATTTGAATAATGGTGTATGGAATGGAGAGCAGATTATTTCAGAACAATGGATAAAAGATTCAACAACACTACAATTTGATAGATCTTCAGGCTCAGCTGACTATGGCTATCAGTGGTGGGTCAGAACTTTTGGAGAAAATGACTATTCTGCATATTTTGCACAAGGGCATTATGGTCAATATATTTTTGTTGTACCTGATTTGAAGTTAGTTGTTGCTATTGCAAGCCATTATGAAGGAAGTTCAAGTATCTATTGGCAAATAATGAATAATATTGTAAATGCCTGTGATTAATAACTATAATATATTCCATACATAATAGAATTAATTATTCTTTAGACTTATTTTAAAAATCGAGTTGAAATGTTGCTTTTTTAAGTATTTATTATATAATAATAAAAATTAAAAGAAAAATACTATAAAAGTAGGATAATAATATCTATGAGAATTTTTATGGAGGGGAATCTATGAGAGTATTATTAACCCGGAGCATCTTCTGGAATAGGAAAAAATATGGCAAAAATATTAAATAAAAAGGGATATGATTTAATATTAGTAGCAAGAGATAAAGAAAAATTAGAAAGCGTAAAGAACGAATTAGAAAAGGAAAATTCTAATAATAAAGTAGAAACAATTATAATGGACTTATCAGTAGAAGAAAACTGCAAAAAATTGTGTGAGAATGTAAAAAATATAGATATTCTAATTAATAATGCAGGATTTGGAGACTGTGGCTACTTTACTAAAACAGACATAGATAAAGAAATGAAAATGATAAAAACTAATATAGTAGCATATCATATATTAATGAAAGAATACCTAAAAGAGATGAAACAAAGAGGACATGGAAAAATATTGAATGTAGCTTCTATTGCGGGATTCATGCCAGGTCCACTAATGGCAACATATTATGCAACAAAAGCTTATATTGTAAGATTATCGGAAGCAGTAAGAGAGGAATTAAAAAAAGAAAAAGCAAATGTACAGATTAGTATTTTATGTCCAGGACCTGTTGCAACAAACTTTAGTAATGTTGCTAATGTAAAATTTAAATTGAGAGAAGCTGATTCTTTTAAAGTAGCCCAATACGCAATAAAAAATATGGAAAAAGGTAAATTTTATATAGTACCATGTTTAGATGTTAAAATAATGAAACTTGGCGTAAAAATATTTCCAACTAATTTGGTAAATAAAGTAGTATATAAAGTTCAAAAAAGAAAACTTGAAAGATAGAAATACTTTTAAAATTATTTATTTTGTGGAATAAATGGTTTATTTTTGCAATATAATATAGTATAATAGAAGTGGACAGCACTTTAACAAAGTTTCGTTTAAATAAGGAGGAACTTACAATGTGCAACAACAGAGGTTACACCCAAGAGGAACAGCAGGAGTTAGATCTGATGGGGAAATGTGCAAGCTATCTCCTTCAAGGCTACTCCAGAGACGAAGCGGCGGACGCCATCGGCAAGACCAGGCAGGACGTTGACTACTATGTAGAAAAGATTAAGGATATCAATCCTGATCTCTACAGTTCGATTATTGGGTAAACCAAAGGTGGGGGCTCTACCCCCACTGTTTTTATATAAATATAAAAATAAATTAAGGAGAATAGTATGAAAGAACATGCGTTTAGATTAACAAAGGGACAAGATCTAAAAATAGAATTAGAAAAATATATTAAAGAAAATAATATAAAAGCAGGTGTTATTGCATCTTGTGTTGGATGTCTTTATGAAGCTGTTATTCGCAATGCTGGAGGAAAAGATTGTATTAAATTAGAAAAAAATTTAGAGATAGTATCTTCGACTGGTACTTTCTCAAGTGATGGATGTCATATACATATATCTGTATCAGATGAAGAATTAAATACATATGGAGGGCACTTAAAAGAAGGATGCTTAGTAAATACCACAGCAGAAATTGTAATATTAGAATTAGAAGATTATACCTTTACTAGAGAAATGGACGAGACCACTGGGTATAAAGAATTAGTTATTAGAAAGAAATAGAAAAATACAAGCAGTATGTTTTATCTACATACTGCTTTATGCTATCTAATAGCTTTCTATGTACAAAACTTTTGCAAGATATGGGGTAATTTCATTGATGTTATACCACCCAGAACTTTTGCTATCATTTTCAAGTCCATTGGGATTAGATACATATACCATATTGTCCGTAGCAGCTAGTAATACCATATAATGTGATGCTGTTGTCCAACGGTTATCTCTAGGATTATTCCATAAACAAACAAGAATTGGTCTATTAGATTTTAAGTGTTCTATTATTTTCTTACTAGAAAGACTAGTAGAATCATAGAGAAAATCAGAATTTTTAATTCCAAAAGTATTGGCTAATTCAGATGAGATGTTCTCAGATTTTAATACAGGATAATATTTTTTTCTTAAATCTTCAGGAGTAAAAGTTTTTCTGTAACCACTAAGTATTATTGACATAGAAGTTATACCACAACCATTTTCTTCCATAGTTCCACCCCAGTAACTTTTATTGCTCCAAGAAGAATTACCGTTTTGTTTATATTCTATGTAAGTTCTTAAATTATCTTTGGTTGTAGTAAAAGTAGTAAAATAACCATCTTGATTTTCAACTCGTTCTTGTCCTATACCTAAATAATCTTTATTAAAATCTTGTTTTATTATCTCATAATTAGTAGAATCATTAAGATTTGATATAAAACTTGATATAAAGGCAGCAATATTATGGAATGCAGTCTTATTAATATTATAAAATATTAGAATTAAAATAATTATAAAAGCAAATAATATTTTTTTGTTTTTCACCTTATAACCTCCTTACGTTATTTTTAATATACAAGATATATAAGGAAAAGTCTTTAAGAACGGATTAAACAAATCTTAAGTTTTTCTTATAATGCTCTATATAAAAATTAAAAATGTGCTATAATCATTTTGAAAGTGATAAAATGCAAAAAATATTGATAGTAGAAGACGAAGAAAAATAGGAGGTGCTAATGTGATAAAAAATATAGTATTTGACTTAGGAAACGTAATATTCAAATGGGATGAAGGAAAAATGGCAGCTAATTTTACAAACAATAAAAATGAACAAGAATTAGTTAAGAATAATATATTTAAAACAGAGGAATGGCTTAAATTAGATGAGGGGATATTAGATTATAATACTGCTATTCAAAAATTTAAAGGAAGATTACCTAATAATTTAAAAGATAAAGTAGAAGATATAATGAACACTTGGTATACATATATGCCAATTATTACAAAAACAACAGATCTAATAAAGGAGTTGAAATCTAAAGGATATAATATATATATTTTATCTAATACTCATATTGAAGTATATAATTATATAAAAAGCCTGGAAATAGCAAAGTATATAGATGGATATTTAATCTCAGCAATTGAAAAAATGATGAAACCAAACAAAAAAATATATTATAGGTTATTTGAAAAGTTTAACTTAGTACCAGAGGAGTGTTTTTTCATAGATGATAATAAACAGAATATTCAAAGCAGTATTGATTGTGGCATGAAAGGACATATATTTGATTACAATAATTTTGAAGATCTAATAAAAGATTTAAAAGAAAATAATATCTCTATATAGGAAATTATATTAATAAAGAGAATGTGTGTTTATACATTCTCTTTATTAGCTAAAATTCTATTAATTCATGCCCATCTGAAAATATTCTATCAAATTTTACCTAAGCCATAAGCAATACCCGCTTCAATATGAGCAGATTTTCTAGCAGGTAGTACTAAGAAGAAATTTTTAGATTTCTTCTTACCATTCTAAATCATTCTTATGTATTAGACTATTCATTTTCCAAGGAACAATAATATGATGTATTATATTTATCAAGAATGTCACATATTTCACTTTATTTCTATCTCTTCCAACTATAAAAAATCATAACCTCCACTCATAATTATATTTCACTCTAAATTTAATAAAATTATATCCGTAAAGATTATACGTGTAAATATTAATCTTTTATTAATTTTAATTAAGCTATATTGAGAAAAGAATAATACTATGATATAAATTAATGTATAAAAATAATAATATGTATAGTATAAATAATAAAGAAAAAATTTGCGTAGGTATAAAAATTATGAAACTTATTATAAAAGATAAAAATAAATTAATAAAAGGTATTTTAATTTCTGTGCTTGTAATAATTCTTATAGCAACTATTATAACTTCAGCTATAATAGGAATTAGACTTATATTAGAATATATTAAAGAGAAAGATGATAGAAAAATAAATGAAACATCTAGTTTTCCAACTGAGGTATATGGGATTCCTGTACATACACAATTAATAGAAGAAGGAACAATAGCAAGACCAGGAACAAAGAGAAAAATAAAGTATATCGTTATACATGAAACAGATAATTTCGCAAATGGTGCTGCTGCTAAAAATCATGCTGAATATTTAAGTAATAATAATACGGAAACTAAATCATGGCATTATACGGTAGATGATAAGGAGATATATCATCATATACCAGATAATGAGATAGCATATCATGCAGGAGATAGAATTGGCAACAATAATGGTGTAGGTGTAGAACTTTGTGTAAATGAAGATGGAGATTTTGATAAAACATTTGATAATGCAACTAAACTAGTAGCGTATTTGCTTAAAGAATATGATTTAAAACTAAAAGATATAAAAACACACAATAACTTTTCTGGTAAAGATTGTCCTCATTCAATATTAAAAGACAATCGAATGGAAGAATTTGTTGAAAAAGTAGAAGTAATATTAAAGGAAGATAAATAGAAAATTATCTTTCTTTTTTTATCCTTTTATGATAGTATATTAAGTAGAAAAATAACAGCTTATAGGAGGATGTACTATGACGGAAAAAGAAAAAATGTTACTAGGAGAGTTATATAATCCAAACTTTGATGAAGAATTAATAAATGAAAGGAATATGGCTAAAGATAAATGTTTTGAATACAACAATATTAAGCCATCAAACTTAGAAGAAAGAAAAGCCTTTTTAAAGGATATGTTAGGAGATTCAAAAGATAATTTTTTAATTGAACAACCATTTTTATGTGATTACGGTTATAATATTCATATTGGAGAAAATTTTTATTCAAACCACAATTTAGTAATATTAGATGCAGGAAAAGTAACTTTTGGAGATAATGTTTTTGTTGCACCTAATTGTGGATTCTACACATCAGGTCACCCCATAGAATATAGTTTAAGAAATAAAGGAATAGAATATGCAAAACCAATCAATATAGGAAACAATGTATGGATTGGAGGAAATGTAGTTGTACTTCCAGGAGTTACAATAGGGGACAATGTTGTAATTGGAGCAGGAAGTGTTGTAAACAAAGACATTCCATCAAATGTAGTTGCAGTTGGAAACCCATGCAGAGTAATAAAAAATATAAGTGAAGAAGAATAAAAGAAATAAGCTGATATACATGTATTCTCTAAAATCTATAATTAAGTTATTAAAATTAAAAATTAAGAATAAATTTAAGTGTACTAAAAAACGAAGAAAGGAGATATGTTAGAACTGCAAAATTTCTAACATGAATAAGAAATGGAAAATAATAAATGTGAAGGATGTAGTGGAAAAGACCCAAAATTACAAGAAATATTAGATAAATATAAACAAGATAAAGATAATCTAATACAAATCTTAAATGAAGTACAAGAATATTATGGATATGTACCAGAAAAAGCTCAGCTTGCAATTTCAGAATATTTATCTGTACCAATGGCAGAAATATATGGAGTAGTTACATTTTATTCTAGATTTACTCTAAAACCTAAAGGAAAATATCATATAGCAGTTTGTTTAGGAACAGCATGTTTCGTAAAAGGTTCTGAAAAGATAATAGATAGAGTAAAAGAAAGACTAGGAATAGAAGTAGGACAAACTACAGAAGATGGAAAATTCTCGTTAGAAGCAACAAGATGTGTAGGTGCTTGTGGTTTAGCTCCAGTCTTTACAATAAACGATGAAGTTTTTGGCAAAGCTACAGTTAAAATGATGGATGAAGTTTTAGATAAATATATGAAAGATTAAAAAAGAAAGGAGCTTTGTAATATGAAAACAATAGAAGAGATTAATAGAATAAGAGAAGTAAAAAGAAAAGAGCTTGATTTAAGAGTAAATAAATTGGCTGATACAAGAGAAAAACATATTCTAGTTTGCCATGGTACAGGATGTACATCTTCTAAATCTCCTCAGATATTAGAGAATTTTAGAAAAATATTAAAGGAAAAAAACATAGAAAATGTGAGAGTAATTCAAACTGGATGTTTTGGTTTATGTGCAAAAGGACCAATTGTAATTATAAGACCAGAGGATATATTTTATGCAATGGTTAAACCAGAAGATTGCCAAGAAATAATTGAGAGGCATATTCAAAAAGGAGAGATAGTAGAAAGATTACTTTGCAAGGATATAGATAACTCAACAGTTAAACAATTAGATGAATTAAATTTCTATAAAAAACAAAAAAGAATTGCACTTAAAAATTGTGGAGTAATAGACCCAGAAAATATCGAAGAATATATAGCATTTGATGGATATAGAGCCTTAGAGAAGGTCTTATTTACTATGACACCTGATGAAGTTATTAAAGTGATTTCAGATTCAGGATTAAGAGGACGTGGAGGAGCTGGTTTCCCAACAGGTAAGAAATGGTCATTTACTAAAATGGCAGAGGGAGAACAAAAGTATGTTGTATGTAATGCAGATGAAGGTGA
>CALXZQ010000057.1 GCA_944393275.1 uncultured Clostridia bacterium | reverse complement strand
AAGGACTCTAGAACAGGAGAATATAAAGACTTTACTGGAAATATGTCAGGACTACTTATAGCAGAATATGAACTATCACAGAAGAAAGAAAAAGGAATTATGCCAGCTAAAGGAGCATTGATTAAAACGATAGTATCATCTAATTTAGCAGATGCCATAGCTAAAGAATATAATATTAAATTAATAGAAGTTCTAACTGGATTTAAGTATATAGGAGAGCAAATAAGAAAATTTGAACAAACAGGAGAGAATGAATATTTATTTGGATTTGAGGAAAGTTACGGCTGTTTAATAGGGACATATGCAAGGGATAAAGATGCTATAGCTGCAGTAATGGCACTATGTGAAGCAGCAGCATATTATAAAACTAAAGGTCTAACTTTATGGGACCAAATGATAAAAATTTATGAAAAATATGGATATTATAAAGAAGGATTATTATCTGTAACTTTAGAGGGCGCAGATGGAAGCATTAAAATTAAACAAATATTAGAAAATATGAGAAATAACCCAATAAATAAAATAGGAAGATATGATGTATTAAAATTTAGAGATTATGATAAAGGAATAATAAAAGATTTAAAAACAGGAGAAGAAACAAGTACAAATTTACCAAAATCAAATGTTTTATACTATGATTTATCAGGTAATAGTTGGTGCTGTGTAAGACCATCAGGAACAGAACCCAAAATTAAATTTTATATGGGAGTAAAAGGAACTAGTATGGAAGATGCTGAAAAGCAATTACAAGAATTAACAGAAGAGATGAAAAAATATAGTAAAATATAGAAAGTAAGATAAAAATCTCACATTAATTTGTGAGATTTTTTATGTAATATCTTCTTTAAACCAACCTTTAATATTGCTTCTTTTAATTGCTCCATAAATATTTGCTCTTACATTTGGTATGTCTTTTTGAAAACTTTTTATCAAATTTTTCATATCCTCTCTTTTGGAAAATCCATCCATTGGACACCCTTTAGGAATAATAGGTATCCCATTTTTCTTAATATAACCTTTAGTTTGCCTTTCTGTAACATATATAAAAGGTCTTATTAAAGTCATCTTAGATCTGTCCATATAGCTTACGGGAGCAAAGGTGTTTATTGTTCCAGTATAAATTAAATTAAGAAAAAAAGTCTCTAAAACATCATCTTCATTATGTCCTAGTGCAATTTTATTACATCCATAATCTATAGCTGTAGTATTTAATATACCTCTTCTTAAATTTGCACACAAAGAACAAGGACGTTTTTCTTTTCTAATATCAAATACAATTTCTTTAATATGGCTTTCTACCTCCACGAATGGGGTGTCAATACTATTGCATAAATCTTTTAAAATTGTTGTATCAAAAAATTCAAAACCAGGATTAACTGTAATTGCGATCAAATCAAATTTCTTAGGATAAAATCTTTTTAAATTATGCAAAGCGAGCAATAAGGTTATTGAATCCTTGCCACCAGATAAAGCGACAGCAATCTTATCATTATCTTCTATCATATGAAATTCTTCTATAGCTTTACGCATTTGACTTAAAATTTTTTGCATATATACTCCTCGTATAAAATAAATATTTCAACAAAATATATTATATATTCAATATTGCTAAAATTCAAGTTTTATTGTATACTAAATAAGAAATGTTTCCGTAGCTCAGTAGGATAGAGCAACCGCCTCCTAAGCGGTAGGTCGGCAGTTCGATTCTGCCCGGGAACACCATTATTTTTTATATAAGGTGAAATATGCAAGAAAGATTTATGAAAGAAGCTCTAAAAGAAGCACAGAAAGCATATAATAAAGAAGAAGTGCCAGTTGGAGCAGTAATTGTAAAAAATGACAAAATAATAGCTAGAGGACATAATTCAAAAGAAGAAAAAAATAATACAATTAAGCATGCAGAGATAATAGCTATAGAAAAAGCAAGTAGAAAATTATCTAATTGGAGATTAGAAAATTGTGAAATGTATGTAACATTAGAACCATGTCCTATGTGCGCAGGAGCAATAATAAATTCTAGAATAAAAAAAGTATATATTGGAGCTTTAGATGAAAAAACAGGAGCCTGTGGTTCAGTACTTAATTTATTTAATTATCCATTTAACCATAGAGTAGAACTTAAAACAGGAATTTTAGAACTAGAGTGTAAAGATTTACTACAAAATTTTTTTAAAGAATTAAGGAAAAAGAAAAAGGAGAGTAAATAATGAATTTTATTGATGACTTCAATAGGTTAAAAAATAACAAAATGTTTCATACAATAGCAGTAATAGGAATTGTTCTTATATTATTGATTATTTCTGCCTTTATTATGCTTAGATATCAAGTTGAGGGCGAAGATGATAAGAATTTACCATTTATATTATCTAAAATAATAGTTATTAGTTCTGCAGAAGGTATTAATAATGATGGAACAGATACAAAATGGGATTTAAACCTAATTCAAAATAATGATATTTATATAAGTGTGGACAAGAATGAACAATATAAGAAAAGTGAAGTTATAAAGAGTTTAAGTATACAAAATATTATTGTAGATAAATCACCGGCTATAGGAAATATAAATAATTATAGGCCTGCAACAGAAGGACTATTCCAAAATGAAGAACAATATATTATTAAAGATGAATTAAAATATCTAGGGAGTACGGAAACGAAAATAGGAGAATTGCAAATAGGCAATCAAGGAGGAACTATATTATTTAGAAGCTCTAATACTAACATCGGAAATTATAAATCTAATGATGAAGAAATAATACATAATGGAACATTGTTAGCAAAAGCGGGTATAACTACAGAACAGATTAACTATTCTATAAAATTTGATTTAATAATTGAAGTTGGAAGTGGAATAAAATATAAGGGAACAGTGAATATGAATTTACCGGAAGGTGATATATTAGGAAAAGGAATAACATCAATTGAGAAAACAAATTTTGATGATGTTATATTTAAAAGAATTTAGTAAATGGGGTATTGATAAATTAATAAAAACATTATATAATCTATAGGAATTAAGCGACAATAGCCTTTCTATGGAGAGTAGATTTCAATAAAGAGCTATGAACCTTGTCAGGTCCGGAAGGAAGCAGCAATAAGTAGTGTATTTATGTGAGAGCTGCTTTCCATAGAAAGGCTTTATTGTATAAAGGAAGTGATAATTTGGCTTATACAGCGTTATATAGAAAATTTAGGCCATTAAAGTTTAATGAAATAGTAGGTCAAGAGCATATAACTCAAACCTTAAAAAATCAGATAATATCAAATAGAGTGGGACATGCATATCTTTTAAATGGAGTAAGAGGAACGGGAAAGACATCCACAGCCAAGATATTAGCTAGAGCAATTAATTGTTTAAATTCTGTAGACGGAGAACCATGTAATGAATGTGATATATGTAAAGCCACGCTTGCTGGTACTCTAACAGATATTGTTGAAATGGATGCAGCTTCTAATAATAGCGTTGAAGATATAAGAACAATAAGAGAAGAAGTTAACTTTCTACCCACAATGGCAAAATATAGGGTATATATAATAGATGAGGTTCATATGTTATCTACAGGTGCATTTAATGCTTTATTAAAAACATTAGAAGAACCACCAGAACATGTAAAATTTATCTTAGCAACAACAGAACCTCAAAAATTACCTGCGACAATCTTATCGAGATGCCAAAGATTTGACTTTAAAAAAATTTCAAATTCAGATATTATAAAAAGGCTAAAAATTGTTTGTGAAGAAAGTGGATTAAATGCAACTGAAGATGCTCTAAAAATTATAGCTGTACTATCAGAAGGAGCATTAAGAGATGCATTGAGTATTCTAGAAAGATGTATACAAGATGGCAGTAATCAAATAACAGAGGAAAAAATTAAAGATTTAGTAGGAATACCAAATTTTGATATAATAAATGAAATAACAACAGATATTATAAATAATAATGTAGTGGAATGTTTAAATAAAGTAAATCAGGTATTAGATACCGGAAAAGATGCAACAAATATACTTTTAGAAATAGTAAAATATTTAAGAGATATATTATTATTTCAAACAACAAAAGACGAAGGAATATATAGCAAAAACGAAATAGAAAAAATCAAGGATTTATTAAAAAATGTTTCAAAAGAAAGAATTATAAAATTGATATATAAATTATCAGAATTAGAAAATGATATAAAGTGGTCTTCACAAAAGAATATAATGTTTCAGGCAGGAATACTAAGAGCTTGTAGTCCAGATGAAAATAATGGAATAGAAGAACTTGAAAAAAGATTAAATAATATAGAAGAAAAAATAAATTCAGGAAAATTAGGAAATACAGAAATTCCAACTTCAGTAAAAATAACAGAGCCGGTAATAAATAACCCTATTCCAAAGATAGAAAGTGAAACAAAAAAAATTAATAATCAATCCAAAACACTAGATGTAAAAATAGGAAAAGAAGACCCTAAAATAAATGAAGAATGGAAAAATTTAGTTAATCAATTTAAAGCAGAGGGAAAAATAATGATATATACAAATTTACTAAATACTAGATTAACTAAAATAAATGATTTATTCATTGGAATAGAATTTCCAAATGGATTAACGCCTTTTGGAAAAACAATATTAGAAAAGTCAGAAAATATGAATGAATTAGTAAACAAGGTGTCAATGCTATATGGCAAGGAAATAAAAATAAAATTAGTTGATTTAGCAAAGAAAGAGTCAGTAGGAGAAACAACATTATTAGAAAACTTTGCTAAAGACAATAATTTGAAAATTAATGTTATAGAAGAATAATAAGGAGGAGATTAAGATGGCAAAAAGAGGTGGATTCCCAGGAGGAATGGGAGGATTTGGCGGAATGAATATGAATAATTTAATGAAACAAGCGCAAAAAATGCAAGCAGATTTAGAAAAAACACAAGCAGATATAGCTTCAAAAGAATTTGAAAGTACAGCAGGTGGAGGAGCAGTTTCTGTAAAAGTATCAGGAACAAAAATGATAAAAGAAATAAAAATAAAAAAAGAAGTAGTAGATCCAGAAGATGTAGAAATGTTAGAAGATTTAATATTAACTTGTATAAATGAGGCATTAAGAAAAGTAGATAGTGTTACAGAACAACAAATGGGAAAATTTAATATACCAGGATTGATGTAAGGAAGGAATTAAATATGTCACTATATTCACCATCAATTGAAAAATTAATAGAAGGATTTGAAAAATTACCTAGTATTGGACATAAAACTGCTATTAGACTAGCTTTTTATATATTAAATAGTAGTGAGGAAGAAACAAATGAATTTGTTTCTTCTATAATTAATGCCAAAAAAAATCTAAAATATTGCTCAAAATGCTTTAACATATCAGATACAGACCCTTGCATAATATGTGGAAATCCAAAAAGAGATGAAAGTACTATATGTGTAGTAGAAGATGTAAAAGATATAATTGCAATGGAAAGGACGCATGAATATAAAGGAGTATATCATGTATTGCATGGCTCAATATCACCTATGAATGGAATAGGCCCAGATGATATAAAAATAAAGGAATTGTTAACTAGACTTCAAAAAGGAGTTGTAAAAGAAGTAATATTAGCAACTAATCCTAGAGTAGAAGGTGAAGCAACAGCAATGTACTTATCTAAACTAATAAAACCATTAGGAATTAAGGTAACAAGAATAGCAAGAGGAATACCTATTGGTGGGGATTTAGAGTATACAGATGAAATAACTTTAACTCAAGCTTTAGAAGGAAGGAGAGAGTTACAATAAGAAATATAAAATTAACAATAGAATATGATGGAAGAGAATATAATGGTTGGCAAAAGCAACCAAACAAATTAAATATTCAAGGCAATATAGAAAAAGCTATTTATGAGATAACAGGAGAAGAAACACAACTTAATGCTTCAGGAAGAACAGATGCTGGAGTTCATGCATATGGGCAAGTAGCAAACTTTAAAACAAATTCGAAAATTCCTATAGAGAAGATGGCTATAGCAATTAATTCAAAATTAAAAAAATCTATAGTCATAAAAAAGGCGGAAGAAGTAGAAGAAAGATTTCATAGTAGATATAATTGCAAAAATAAAACATACAGATACGTTATAAACAATTCATTTGAAGGAAGTGCTATATATAGACATTTAGAATGTCATATACCAACAAAATTAAACGTAGAGGATATGAAAAAAGCTATAAAATATTTTGAAGGGGTACATGATTTTGCAGGTTTTAAATCTAGTGGGACAAGTAGTAAAAATAGTATAAGAGAAATATACTCAGCAAATATAAAACAAAATAATGAAAGAATTTATATAGAACTTACAGGAAATGGTTTTTTATATAATATGGTAAGAATTATATCAGGAACATTGGTAGATGTTGGTTTAGGAAAAATAAAGCCAGAAGATATCCCTGATATCATTAATTCAAAAAAAAGAGATAGAGCAGGGAAAACACTCCCAGCACAAGGATTATATTTAGTAGAAGTAAAATATGATTAAATTGGAAGAGTAACAAAAAAATGAAATATTCATAATATATACTGAGATAAAAGATAATAAAGGAGGAATATTATGAATACTTTATTGATATTCTTTGCAATAACATTCGTAGTAATTGTAATATCAATAGCTTTGCAAAAAATATTAAAATGTCCAATTTTAGTTGCAGCTATAATATTCTCAATAATATTGTTAGTAGCAATCATATTAGGTAATAGTATATTGACAATAGCATCTATATTTTTTGGAATTTTATCTTATATTGTAGCAATATTACAATGTATATTTAGTAAATTATTGAGAAACAATAATATATGTAATAATATAAATTCAGTGCAGACAACTTCTTTAGAAGGAGATAGTACAAATGTAATTAATACAACCAATATGTCGAGAAATAATTCTTGTGGAAGTTTTTATGGATGTTATAGAAGAAGATAGAAAAGGAGAATAAATTTGAGATTAGATAAATTTTTAAAAGTATCAAAAGTTATAAAAAGAAGAACAATAGCAAATGAAATAGCAGATAAAGGGAGAGTTAGTATAAATGGAAAGCAAGTAAAACCTAGTTATGATGTAAAAGTTGGTGATATTGTAGAAATACAGTTTGGAGAGAAAATATCAAAATTTGAAATTATACACATACCTGAAGTACAAGGTAAAAATATGCCAGAGATGATTAAATTACTATAAAACATAAAAACGACATAATAATT
>CALXZQ010000056.1 GCA_944393275.1 uncultured Clostridia bacterium | reverse complement strand
GCTGAAAGTATATATTTTTTATCTATTCCATATTCATTACATAAAGCAATACATCCTAAACTATTTAGAACATTGTGCATTCCAGGTATTGATAGTTTAACTCTTGCATAAAAAGTGTCTTTTGAGTAAACATCAAATTCAGGAAATCCGTTAGTATCAAATACAATGTTAGCAGCAAAGAAATCTGTATGCTTATTAGTAATACCATAAGTTAATGTTTTAGCTTTTGTATATTGTGGTAAATCAAGACAATTTGCATCATCTCCGTTTACTACTAATATTCCATCATCTGGAAGTAGTTTTACATATTTTATAAATGCATTTTTTATTCCATCAATATCTTTAAAATAATCTAAATGATCATTATCTATATCTAAAACAATTGCTGATCTTGGTGAAAATCTTAAGAAACTTTCTACATATTCACAAGCTTCTATGATAAAATGTTCACTATTTCCAATTCTATAGTTTCCATCAATGTCTTTTAACATGGCTCCGACTTGAACATTAGGGTCTAATCCAGCCTCTATGAAACAAAGAGAAACTAGAGAAGTAGTTGTTGTTTTTCCATGTGTTCCAGCTATGCCAATAGTATCTTTAAAAGCTCTTGTTAATAATCCTAAAAAATCACATCTTTCTACTATTGGTATATTTAATTCTTTAGCCTTTATTATTTCTGGATCATCTTTTTTGATAGCTGCTGAATATATAACACAATCTGCTTTAGCAACATTCTCAAGATTATGTCCAATTGTTACTTCTAAACCATTTTTGGAAAGTTTATTAGTAATTACAGATTGGGATAGATCAGAACCTGTAACAGTTATTCCTAAGTTATTTAGTATTTCCGCAATACCACTCATACTAACGCCACCAATACCTATTAGATGGATTCTGTCATATTTTTTGATTAAATCTAAATTTGGCATTTAAAGCTCCTCCTTTTATTTCAGCACTAACGTTTAAATTATACACTTAAAATCAAAAAAATTCAACTTAAATGAGTAAACATTTATACAAATATATGCAAATTTGATGAAAAAAGTTAATAAAATTATAAAAAAAGGGTAAAATAATAAAAATAATTTTAAATTATTGTAAAAAATAAGAAGGAAAAAAAGTTTTTTTGACGAATAATATAATTGTACATATAAATAGTGTACAAATTTAAATTAAAAACTTTGGAAGGCGGTGCTCAAATGCAAATAACAGATGTACGTTTAAGAAAAGTAAATTCAGAAAACAGAATGAAAGCTGTTGCTTCTGTAACATTCGATAATGAATTCGTTGTACACGATATTAAAGTTATCGAGAAAGATGGATTATTTATTGCTATGCCAAGCAAAAAAACTCCAAACGGAGAATTTAAGGATATAGCACATCCTATTAATGCTGAAACAAGGGAGAAAATACAAGCTGCTATTATTGAAGCTTACAATGCTCCTGAAACTGAAGGAACACAAGAGACACAAGAAACATCAGAATCAGCAGAAGAATAATATAAATAAAAAAATTAAATGACCTTGTATTAGGTCATTTTTTTGTCTAAAATAATAATATATATATAATTACAGAAGAGGAGGTATCTTATGCTACAATATAAAAAATTAATAAATAAATTGACTTTGGAAGAAAAAGCTAGTTTATGCTCTGGAGATACCTATTGGGATACTAAGGCAATTAAAAGATTAGGAATTCAATCAATATTTATGGCAGATGGACCAAATGGCCTTAGAGTGCAAAAAGGAAAAACAGATGAATTAGGGATAAATGCTAGTGAAAAGGCTACATGCTTCCCATCTATAGCAACAGCCTCAAATAGTTGGGATAAGAAATTATTATATGAGATGGGCGAAGGAATAGCAAAAGAAGCATTAGAAGAGAAAGTAAGCATTCTTTTAGCACCAGGTGTAAACATTAAAAGAAACCCCTTATGTGGAAGAAATTTTGAATATTTCTCTGAAGACCCATATTTAACAGGAACTCTAGCAACAGAATATGTTAAAGGAGTACAATCTTTAGGAGTCGGAGTGAGTGTAAAGCATTTTGCTGTTAATAACCAAGAAACTAGAAGAAAAGTAATTGATGCTATAGTAGATGAAAGAACTCTAAGAGAAATATATCTATATGCTTTTGAAATGGTAGTTAAAGAGGCTAATCCATTAACTGTTATGAGTGCATATAATAAATTAAATGGAACATATTGTACTGAAAATAGATATTTATTAGGAATATTGAAAAATGAATGGAAGCATAAAGGGATAGTTATAACGGACTGGAATGCTGAAAATGATAGAATAGAAGGAATAAAGGCAGGGAATGAATTAGAAATGCCTACAACAGATGGAAAATCAACTGAAAAGCTAATAAAAGCAGTTGAAAGTGGAAAGCTATCAGAGAGAATCTTGAATAAAAGAGTAGATAGGATTCTAGCAGTAATATTTAAATGTGTTTCTAATCTAAAAGAAGAATATAAATTTGATCATGAAGAAAATAACAAATTGGCACAAAAAATTGCAGAAAAATCTATAATACTTTTAAAAAATGAAGATAATATCTTGCCAATAAATAAAGAAGATAAAGTGCTATTAGTAGGAGATATGGCAAAATATCCTAGATTCCAAGGTGCGGGTAGTGCAACAACAATGCCAGAAAAAATATATAATACATTAGATAGTTTTAAGAACATGAAAATAAAGTTTGATTACTTACAAGGATATGAGCGAATTCCAAGTAAAAAGGATAATAAACTATTAAAGCAAGTATGCAAAAAAGCAAAAGATGCTAAAGTAATAGTAATATATGCAGGATTAACAGAAAATTATGAAACAGAAGGAATGGATAGAAAAAATTTACAGATACCATTAAATCAAGTTAAATTGATAGAAGAAGTTTCAAAAATAAATAAAAATATAATAGTGGTGTTAGCTGGGGGCTCCGTAATAGAAATGCCTTGGATAGATAAGGTAAAAGGAATAATTCATAGCTATTTATCAGGGCAAGCAGGAGCAAAAGCTATTGCGGACATTTTGGTAGGAAACGTAAATCCAAGTGGGAAACTTGCAGAAACATATCCTTTAAAATTACAAGATGTACCTTCATATAAATATTTTCCAGGAGATGAAATTTCGTCACAATATAGAGAAGGTATATATGTTGGATATAGATATTATGAAAAAGCCAAAAAAGAAATTTTATTTCCATTTGGATTTGGGTTAAGTTATACAGAATATCAATATTCAGATCTAGAAGTAAATAAAAATAAAATAGATTTTGATAATGATGACAAAATAGAAATAAAATTTAAAATTAAAAATATTGGAAAAGTTGCAGGAGAGGAAATAGCACAAGTTTATATTTCTCAAGAAAACCCACATATATTTAAACCAGAAAAAGAACTTAAAGGATTCGAGAAAGTATCTTTAAATCCTGGACAACAGAAGGAAGTTAGCATGATTTTAGATAAAAGAGCTTTTTCTTATTATAATGTGGAGAAAAAAGATTGGACAGTAGAAGCAGGTAAATATAATATAATTGTAGGAAAATCAAGTAGAAATATCGTTCTTTCTAAAAAAATAACTATTAACTCAACAGATGAGAATATTACTAAAAAATATCCACAAGTATATTATAATGCAGATGTTCAAAATGTTACAACAGAAGAGTTTGAGGAGTTATTAGGTAAAAAAGTTCCATCAACAGGAACAAAAATAAAACATTTTACTTTGAATAATACAATAGAGCAATCAAAACACACTCTTATAGGCGGTATAATATACAATTATTCAATGAAATTTAAACTAAAAAGGTACTTAAGAAAACAAGATATTAGCAAAGCAAGTAAAGTTATAATGAATATGCAAAATCCAATAAGACATTTTGCAAGAAGAAAAAATAGTAAGTATAATGATGATATGCTAGAAGGATTTGTAAAAATGCTTAATGGAAAATATATAGAAGGAATGAGGCAAATAAATAAAGGAAAAAGCAAATTAAAGGAATTGGAAAAAAATAAAAGAGTTTTAAGATTAAAAAGTGGAGAAAATCAAAGAAAAAAAGAGTAAAACTTAGGTAATAATGATAAAAAATGGAATAATTAAGAAAAAGAGACACGAAATTTTGCATTTTCGTGTCTTTTATAGTATACATAACTTGAAACTGAAAATAATATGTAGTATAATATAATTTATGGTGCATAAAATTCAAGGAGGAGAGTGATTATATATTTTAAGCAAGAAGATAAGATATGGCACAAAAGAAGTAATAAAAATCACTAATATAATGCTAATAGGTCTATTAATAATAACAGGCATCATTTTTATAAAATATAGACCAGTATATAGGGTAACTCTAAACGGAGAAACCATAGGATATATCGAAAATAAAAATAGTTTTGAAGATAGAATAGATAAATTTATAGATACCAAGGAAGAAGAATGTATAGCTTTTAAAACTTTAGAAGCAGACAGAAAATATGAATTAGAATTTGTAAATAAAGAAAAAGTTGCTAACGAAGATGAAGCATTTGGGCATATAATAGAAAATACAGAAGTTGTTTACACAATGTATGCTATATTAGTAAATGAAGAGATATCATCTTATGTAGAAACAGAATCTGAAGCGCAAAATGTTGTAAATGAATTAAATGAAAAATATGAAAATCAAGGAATATCAATTGGATTAAGACAAATTTATTCTACAACAAAACAAGAGGTTATAGATACTAGTGTAGCTGTAGCACAAATATCAACAAACAAAATAGCACCAATAGTTACTAGTAGATCACAAGCAACTAAAAGAACAACAAAAACTAAAACAACTACAACCAATAATACTACACAACCAACAACGTACGTACAAAAACAATCAAGTGTAAATGGAATAACATTTACAGTACAACCTGTTTCAGGAAAAATAACTTCAAAATTTGGGGCAAGAGGCTCTGGAAGGTCTGGAAGCCATACGGGATTGGATATAGCAACATCTAGAGGAACTTCAATAAGAGTAGTAGCAGCAGGAACAGTAGTATTCTCACAAAAATCAGGTTCGTATGGAAATCTGATTAAAATATCTCACGGAAATGGTGTAGAGACTTGGTATGCACACTGTGATTCATTATATGCAAAGGTTGGAGAACAAGTATCAGCAGGGCAAGTAATTGCAGCTGTGGGATCAACAGGTAATTCAACAGGACCACACCTGCATTTAGAAATAAGAATAAATGGAAAAGCGGTTAATCCACAAATATATATGTATTAAAATAAAAAGGAGATTTTGCAAGCATATGTAAAATTTCCTTTTTTTATGTTTGTTAATATATCATAAATTCTATTGACAATAACTAATACAAATAGATATACTTATATAGGTAAAAGATAAATAGAGAATATTGGTGTAACCCAATTAGAAATGGAGGTTTTATGAGCGAACAAGGACAAGAGGAAGAAAAAATAAAGAAAGCAATTGATGATTTAGTTAAAAGAGCAAAAAAAGCGTCAGAAGAGTATATGAACTTAAATCAAGAGCAAATAGATAATATAGTAAAATGTATGTCTATGGCAGGACTAGAACACCATATGGAACTTGCTAAAATGGCAGTAGAAGAAACAAAAAGGGGTGTATATGAAGATAAAATAACTAAAAATATGTTTGCAACAGATTACATCTATCATAGTATTAAATATAATAAAACAGTAGGAGTAATTGAAGAGAATGATGAGGAAGGTTATATAAGAATTGCAGAGCCTATAGGAATAATAGCTGGAGTAACACCGGTTACAAACCCTACATCAACAGTTATGTTTAAGTCTTTAATCTCAGTAAAAACAAGAAATGTTATAATTTTTGGTTTCCACCCATCAGCACAACAATGTAGTAAAAGAGCTGCTGAAATAGTAAGAGATGCTGCTGTTAAAGCAGGGGCACCAAAGGATTGTATATTATGGATAGAAGAACCTTCTGTAACTGCAACAAATCTTTTGATGCATCATCCAGATGTAAATCTAGTATTAGCTACAGGTGGGACAGGTATGGTTAAAGCAGCATATTCCTCAGGAAAGCCGGCATTAGGAGTTGGACCTGGAAACGTTCCTTGTTATATAGATAAAACAGCTAAATTAAAAACATCTGTAAATGATTTAGTTATGTCTAAAGCATTTGATAATGGAATGATTTGTGCATCTGAACAAGCAGTATTAGTAGATAAAGACATATACCAAGAATTTGAGAAGCTAATGAAAAAAGCTGGATGCTATTTTGTTAGCCCAGAAGAGAAAGCAAAACTACAAGATACAATGTTTGATAAAGAAGCAGGATATAAGTTAAAATCTAATATACCTGGAAAAAGTGCATTTGAAATAGCAAAGACATCAGGATTTGAAGTACCTAAGGATACAAAAGTGCTAGTTGTATATGAGGAAAATATAGGGAAAGAATATCCATTTTCAAAAGAAAAATTAAGTCCAGTTTTAGCATATTATATTGTTGAGAATAGTAAAGAAGGAATAGATAAGGCAGAAAAACTCTTATTTAATGGGGGATTAGGACATTCAGCTGTAATACACTCAGAAGATGATGATACTATTTTGGAATTTTCAAAAAGAATGGAAGTAGGAAGAATAATAGTTAATTCTCCATCTTCGCATGGTGGAATAGGAGATATATATAATACAAATCTACCATCATTAACATTAGGATGTGGAAGCTTTGGAGGAAATTCAACAACCTCAAATGTATCTTCAGTAAACTTAATAAATATTAAAAGAATGGCGAAAAGGAGAGTTAATATGCAATGGTTTAAAATTCCTGAGAAAATATATTTTGAAGCAGGTTCAATTCAATATCTAGAAAAAATGAATAATATTTCAAGAGCATTTATAGTAACAGATGAATCTATGGTTAAATTAGGATATGTGGATAAAATACTATATCATCTAAGAAATAGAAGAGATTATGTGCATTCTGAAATCTTTTCTGATGTTGAACCAGATCCATCATTTGCAACAATAAAAAGAGGAGTTGCAGCAATGGAACAATTTAAACCTGATGTTATAATAGCATTAGGTGGTGGTTCAGCAATAGATGCAGCAAAAGGAATGTGGTTATTCTATGAACATCCAGATGCAGATGTTGAAGGTATGAAATTAAAGTTTATGGATATAAGAAAAAGAACATATAAATTCCCTAAACTAGGAGAAAAATGTCAAATGGTTGCGATACCAACTACATCAGGAACAGGTTCAGAAGTTACATCGTTTGCGGTTATATCAGATAAAGAACAAGGTAAAAAATATCCTCTTGCAGATTATGAATTAACACCAGATGTTGCAATTGTAGATCCAAATTTAGTTATGACACTTCCAAAATCTGTTACAGCTGATACAGGTATGGATGTTCTAACACATGCTATAGAAGCATACGTATCTGTTATGGCATCAGATTACACAGATGGCTTAGCAGAAAAAGCCATAGAATTGGTATTTAAATATTTAAGAGAAGCTTATGAGCATGGAGATGATAGACAAGCAAGAGAAAAAATGCATAATGCAAGTACAATAGCAGGTATGGCATTTACAAATGCATTTTTAGGAATAAACCATTCATTAGCACATAA
>CALXZQ010000055.1 GCA_944393275.1 uncultured Clostridia bacterium | reverse complement strand
TTTAATTCCGTAAGTAAGAGGAGGAATAAAATGGCTACAAAAGATAAGAGCGTATGGCTACTTGTAATTTTTATATTATCAGGTTTAGTAATAGGAGGCTTATTAGGGGAACTAGCTACTAAAGTAGATTTTCTATGGTGGTTAGGATATGGACAAAGTTTCGGATTGCAAAATCCTATAGTACTAGACCTAAATATTGTAACTGTTACATTTGGATTAATGTTCAAAGTGAATATTGCAAGTATTATAGGAATGGCAATAGCTATATTTATATATAGAAAAGTATAATCTGGGGGAAAGAAAGGAAACTTCAAATGAAAATGAAGGAACTCCCAAGTTTAGAAAGACCTTATGAAAAATTAGAATTATATGGAGAAGACAAGTTAACTGACACAGAATTATTATCAATAATAATAAAAACAGGAACTAAAAAAGAAACAGCGTTGCAAATTGCACAAAAAGTTTTATCATTAGGGAGAAAAGAAGGGTATGAAAACCTAGAATTTCTTCAACAAATTACAATAGAGCAATTTACAGAAATAAAAGGAATCGGAAAAATAAAAGCAATACAATTGAAAGCAGTTGCTGAACTTGCAAAAAGAATATCAAAACCAATTAATAACAAAAGAATAAATTTAAAAAGTACAGATGATGTTGCTAAGTTACTAATGCAAGAAATGAAAAATGAAAAAAGAGAATTAGCAAAACTTTTAATATTGAATAACAAAAATATAGTATTAAAAATAAAAGATATATCTTTTGGAGGAACCAATTTTGCTATGATAAGTCCAAAAGAGATTCTAGTAGATGCCATAAAAATGCAAGCAGATAGAATTATATTAGTACATAATCATCCAAGTGGAGATCCTACTCCTAGTAAACAAGACTATATATTAACTCAAAAGATTATGGAGGCAGCAGAATTATTTAATATTAACTTAATAGACCATATAGTTATAGGTGATAATAAATATAAAAGTGTTTTTTCAGAAAAGTAATATGAAAGGAAAAGAAAGATGTTTAAATTTTTAAATTTTAGTTCAAAAGATATTGGGATAGATTTAGGAACTGCTAATATATTAGTTACAGTTAAAGGAAAAGGAATTATATTAAATGAGCCATCAGTGGTAGCAATAGATAATAATACTGGCGAAATAGTAGCAACAGGAATTGAAGCAAAAGAAATGTTAGGAAGAACACCAGAAAATATAAGAGCTGTAAGACCATTGCAAGACGGAGTAATTGCAGATTTTTCAGCTACTGAATTATTACTTAAAAATATAATTTCAAAAGTGTGCACAATGTATAATGCGGGGAAACCTAGAATTGTAGTGGGTATTCCTTCAGGTATAACAGAAGTAGAAGAAAGGGCAGTTGAAGAAGCAGCTATACAAGCAGGCGCAAAAGAGGTGTATTTAATAGAAGAACCCATGGCAGCAGCAATAGGCGCAAATCTCGATGTTTCAGCACCAAGTGGAAGTATTGTAGTAGACATTGGAGGGGGAACAACAGAAGTTGCAGTTATTTCTTTAGGAGGAATTGTTATAAGTAATTCATTAAGAATAGCAGGCGATGAATTAGATCAAGACATAGTAAATTTTGTAAAAAGAGAATTAAATGTAGCTATTGGAGATACTACAGCAGAACAGCTAAAAATTCAAATTGGTTGTGCTACACCATTAATGACTGAATTAAGTATGGAAGTACGAGGTAGAGATTTAAATAACGGATTACCTATAAATATAACTGTAACATCAACACAGATACAAAAAGCTATAGAAAACTCTTTAAATGAAATAATGGACATAGTGAAAGTAACATTAGAAAAAACTCCACCTGAATTAGCATCAGATATAATGGAAAAGGGTATAGTGCTAACAGGAGGAGGCGCATTAATAAGAAATTTAGATAAATTATTAAGTGAAAAAACAAGAATGCCTGTATATGTAGCAGAAGATCCATTAGACTGTGTTGTTAAAGGAACAGGAAAAACATTAGAAGATTTAGAAAAATTAAAAAGAGTTTTAGTAAATTCAAGAAAAAGATAAATTGAAAGGAATCTATAAATGTATAAAAAGAAAAAAACAGGAGCTGTTGGAGTAGGAATTACAATTGTAATCTTGATATTACTTGTTTTTCTTTCTAACACAAATATAGAAAGATTATCATATATTGAAAATGCCTTTAGCACTTTAATAATGCCAATACAAAATGGAATCACAACAATTAAGAATAAAATTGCTGGAAATAGTACATTTTTTACAGATATAAATAATCTAAAAGCAGAAAATGAAGAGTTGAAAGAAAAAAACAGTAATCTAGAACAAAGCTTAAGAGAATTAGAAAGTATAAAAGCAGAAAATGAAACATTAAAGGAAGCAATGAACTTAACAGAAAAATATGGAGAATACAAAACAGTTTCTGGATACGTAATAAACAAAGATATAAGTAATTATAGCAGTGTGTTAGTAATAAATGTAGGTTCAAAAGATGGTGTAGAACCTAATATGACAGTAATAGCAGACAAAGGTCTCGTAGGGCATGTAATTTCAGTAACAGATGATACATCTAAAGTACAAACAATTATAGATTCTGCAAGTGCAGTTAGTTGCACAATAAGTGCTTCAGAAGATAGTATAATTGTAAAGGGTGTCTTAGATAGTACATACTTAAAAGCAACATATATACCAACTAATGCAAATCTAGTTCCAAATGATAGCGTAGAAACGTCAGGTTTAGGAGGAATATATCCAAAAGGAATACATATAGGAACTATAAAAGAAGTTGTAAATACAAAAAATATAACAGATAGATATGCTGAGATAGAACCAGCAGTTGACTTTTCTAAGTTAGCTACAGTTCTAGTAATAACAAATTAATTAAAAGAGGAAAGAAATGAAAAAAAAATTAGCCATATTTTTAATATGCATAGCATTCATAATTATATATATATTACAAGCAAACTTTTTTACTTGGTTTACTATTGCTGGAATAAAACCTAATTTATTTGTTATATTTATAGTCTTTTTAGGACTATTTGGAGGCAAATATATAGGAATAATTTCAGGAGTAATTGTAGGATTATTATTAGATATATTTATAGGAAAGAATGTAGGAATTTCAGCAATTATGCTCGGAGCAGTAGCTATTATGGCTAGATTCTTAAATAAAAATTTTTCAAAAGATAGTAAATTAACAATAATTTTGGTGATTATCCTAACAACTATAACTTATGAACTTGGAAGTTATATAATAAATGCATTTATCTTTTCATATGAAATATCAATTTGGAATTTTATTAGAATAGTATCAATAGAAACATTATATAATGTGATATTAACCATTATAATTTATCCATTTATGCAAAGAGTTGGTTTTTCATTAGAAGATATGTACAAAGAAAATAAAATATTAACGAGATATTTTTAAAATATTAGATTTGGAGAATTAATTTGAATAATAATGTAAACGAAAAATTAAGATATAATATAATAACTGTCTTCATATATGTTGTAGGCATTATTTTGCTGTTGCAACTTTTCAATCTTCAAATAATTCATGGAGCAGAATATAGAGAACAATCAAATAATAGATTAACAAGAGAAAGCAAGTTGGAAGCAGCGAGGGGTTCAATATTAGATAACAGTGGAAACGAACTTGCAACTACTTCAATGGGATTTAGTTTAGAGTTGTATAAAACAAAGATGGATAACGCAGCACTAAACTCTACAATATTGCAAATAATAAATGTATTAGAAACAAATGGTGATAAATATGTAGACTCATTCCCTATCAAAATTAATCCTTTTGAATTTGATTTCTCAAGTGAAGAAAAATTAGCAAAGTGGAAAAAGGATAATAAATTTGATGAAAATATATCACCAGAAGAAGCCTTTTATAAGTTTAAAGAAAAATATGAAATAGAAAATGAAAATATAGAAGAGGTAAGAAAAATACTTGCCATAAGATATGAAATAACTCAAAAAGGCTATAGTTCAATAAGAGCAATTACATTATGCAGTAATTTAAGTAGACAAAGTGTATTAGTATTTAACGAGAGAAATGCAGACTTTTTAGGAGTTAATGTAGTTGTAGAGCCAGTAAGAAATTATCCTTCTGGAACTTTAGCAGCACATATAATTGGTAATATAGGGCAAATAGATGAAGATGAATATGCAACTAGAAAAGAAACTTATGATGCTGATGATATAATAGGTAAAACAGGTATTGAATATGCTTGCGAAGAATATCTAAAAGGTGTTGATGGAACAAAGCAAATAGATATGTCTGTTGATGGAACAGTAAATGAAGAATATATAACAGAAGAAGCAACAAAAGGCTGTGATGTGGTCTTAACAATAGATGCAAATCTGCAAAAAGTTACAGAAGAAGCATTAGTTCAAACAATAGATAAAATACGAAATGGAGGATTTGCCCAAAGATATGATGCTAATGCAGGAGCAGCTGTAGTAATGAATGTAAAAACAGGAGAAATACTTGCGATGGCAAGCTATCCTACATATAATCCGCAAGATTTCGTAGGGGGGATATCTAGTGATAAATGGGCAGAATATAGAGACAATCCATATAGACCATTAAGAAATAAAGCCGCACAAGATGCATATGAACCAGGATCTGTATTTAAAATGGTAACAGCAATAGCTGCATTAGAATCAGGAGTAACAAATACAACAGAGAAAATTTACGATTCAGGTATATATACTAAATATAGTGATAGTGGTCATAGCCCAAGGTGTTGGTATTATAATGAATACCATAGAGGACATGGATCATTAAATATATCACAAGCAATTCAAAAATCATGTAATGTTTTCTTCTATACAGTGGGTGATAGAATGGGAATAGATACTTTAGAAAAATATGCAAGATATTTTGGACTAGGAAGTAAAACAGGTGTGGAGCTTCCAGATGAAGCATCAGGGTTAGTAGCATCTAGAAATACAGCAAGTGGAGAACCTTGGTATCCAGGAAATATTACATCAGCTTCAATTGGACAAGGTGAAAATCAGTGTTCACCACTTCAAATTGCACAATATATTAGTATGCTTACAAATGGAGGAAAGCCAGTAGAGACTACGATTATAAAATCTATAATAAGACCAGATGGAACAGAAGTACCAAGAGAAGAATATGAGCAAAAAATAAATGAAAAACTAGGAATAACAGAAAGACAAATAGAAGATTTACAAATAAATCAAGAAAATCTAAATGCAGTATTATCAGGAATGAAATCTGTTGCAATGCAAGGAGGAACAGCATACAATATATTTAGAACATTTAACATAGAAATTGGTGGTAAAACAGGTTCAGCAGAAGCAGGAAAAAATGTTAATGCATGGTTTGCTGGATTTGCACCATATGAAAATCCAGAGATTGCAGTTGTTGTATTCATTGAAAATGGTGGACATGGCAATTATTCTGGAGAAGCGGTTAGAAACATTATGAATCAATACTTTGGAATGAATATAAATCAAGTACACGAAAATATGACAGCCATTCCATATACAGAATTATTTAGATAGAAAGGATGTAAAAAATATGGCTCAGTATGTAACTATTAATACCAAAAAAGATCAAATAATTATAAGATTAAGTGATAAGGCAGAACAAGAAGAAATTGTAGGAAGTCTAAAAAAGAAATTGCCTGAACTTAAAAGATTATATCAAAAGGAAAAAACACCAATATTAGTAACTGGTAAAATTTTAAAGAATAAGGAAATAACAGAGATACAAGATATAATAAGGAAATCTTTGGATGTACCTATAGAATTTGAAAGCCCTAGGGGATTAGGATTATATGGAATTAAAAGGGCATATCATGAAGAAATAAAAAATTCTGAAACTAAGTTCCACACAGGATCAATAAGATCCGGACAAAAAATTGAATTTGAAGGAAGTCTAGTTATAATAGGAGATGTAAATAGTGGAGCAGAAGTAATGGCTGGTGAGAATATTGTTGTACTAGGTACATTAAGAGGGTTAGCACATGCAGGAGCCAAAGGTAACAAAGAAGCAATAATTGCGGCTAATAAAATAGAATCTGTTCAAATAAGAATTTCAAATATTGTACAAGGAATTACAAAAGATGATGAGGAATATAACATTCCAAAAACCTATGCATATATTAAAGATGATAAAATAATATTAGAATAATAAAAATATAAAAGGGCACTTATTTAGATTATAAGTGTCCTTTATGTTATGAGTAATAGTACTAATATAATAAAAAGAGAAGAATCTTTAACCCCTTCAGTATATAAAAATAAAAGTAATCCTATAATTAATAAATCATCAGAAGCAAACTCTAGCATTTACTATCACCACCATTGTTGTTATTATCCATAAGTAGTTCTATCATTTCTCCCATGTTTAATAATTTTATATATTGATCCATTTTATCTTTTCGTCGATCATTTAAGTAAGGCTTTAGGGAAAGCAATAGATTAGATCTTGGACTGTCTTTTTTACTATTCATTTTATCCATTATACTTTTTATTTTTAGTAATGTTTCAAAGTCTATATTAAAACCGTTATTTTGTGTATCAGAACTATCAGAAGAATTATAAGTGCTATAATCATTTGAATCCTCAGAATTATTAGAATTGTCTGAACTATCTATATTGCTAGAACTAAGCATACTAGAAATTTTTTTCATTACATCAGATAATTCTTCTTCATTCATATTATCACTTCCCCTTAAAAGAAATTATTTCATATTCTTGGTTAAATCTTCTATTATTTTGTCTTTATCCTTTGAATTCATGATCTCATTAGCTTTTGCAATTCCTTTTTCTAAGTCTTTCTTATCAAATTTAGAAAGCATACTCATTAGAGTTCCCATATCTATATTATTTGCCATATAAAAACCTCCTTAAATTTATAATATGTACGTAGAGCAAAAATAATATCTATATAAGTATATGCTTAATGTAATTAATTTGTTACAAAAACATAAAAAGTATGAATGCGTAATAATTGTGGAAATATTGACAAAAAAATACAGAAAATACACAGAAATAATATGTAAATGTAAATTGCATGTAATAAAACGGGCTACAATAGTATCCGTATAAAGAAAAAAGATATATTAATGCTTCAAGTCCATGCCTATATTGAAAGAGCTATAAGTATTGCTATAATTATATTATATATATTTATATATACTTGTAGGAGGAAAATATGAAAACCAAATTAGTTAACAAAATAGTTTCTGCAATATTAATTTTTGTTATAACATTTTCGTATTGGGGTGTATTAGCAGAAAAGGCTTATGCAGAATATGAAGAGTTAGAAAGTCAAGAAGTAAAAACTAATAACAAAAATGTCGAATTCGATGTATATTTCAAAGAAAATGAACAAAACACACATACAAAAATCCAGAAAAAGAGTGAGGAAGGAAGTTTGTATGTTAATTTTAATGTCAAGGAAGGTTATCTAAAGCAGATTAAGATTAAATTAGATAATCCTAATTTTTCCATGAAGAGTGAAGAACTTGAGATAAGCAATAATGAATTATCAATCGAATGGTTAGAAGGGCAAAATGAGATTGGAGTAATATTTGGTTTTGAAAAACAAGAATTAATAAGTGCAGATTATTTTTCTAAAGAAACAAGTATAATATTAAGTGCTGTATATATTGATACGAATGGAAAAGAAAAAGATATAGAAGCAGAAAGAAAAAT
>CALXZQ010000054.1 GCA_944393275.1 uncultured Clostridia bacterium | reverse complement strand
AATAGTGGAATTTCTATTGAATTAATTCTACAAAAGATTAAAAGAGAAATTAAACATTTGTCATACCCTACTACAGCATTAGATAGAAACATTAAAAAACCAAAAAGCATGGGAAAACTAAGTTCAATGGATTGGAATAATATTCTTAGAGGAATACAAGTAATAAGAAGAATTACTGGTAAAAGATTTTCAGGAGAATACAAAAAGTTATTATATCCTGAACAAGATAAAGAAAAATGTAAAGTAGAATTAGTACAATATAGAGGTTTAATGGAAAGACTTATACAAAGACTAGAAGATGAAGCGATGGAACAAACCTATATAAATGGAAAAATCGAAAGATTACCTGTATATGCAGAAATAGCCCAAGCTGCAAGGGATGGAGTATTATTAAAACAAGTAACAAGAACTGAGAATGTAGATGGAGTGTCTAAAGAAATAACTTATGATACTACAATGTCACAAAGAGAAGTCCTAGGATATTTGTATGATTATGAAAGACAATCTTTTAGAATACAACAAGATAACATGCAAAATTATCTTGGATTGGGATTAGGAGTAGCAGGAATTGTTGGAACTATAGCAAAAGATAGTAAATCTTCAAGAAAAGACAAAGGAATTGGAGCAGCAGTTACTATTGCAACTGTTGCAGTAGGAGGATTAAAATTAATTCGAGGAATCTTAAGTGATAAAAATAGAGACAGAGAAGTAGAATTATTAAGAGAATCAAGAAGAAAACGAGATGAATTAATAGAGAATGAACAAGTAAGTAGTAAAGCACAAGATAGTTCAATTAAACAAATTTCTAGCTTAGTTAAAAAAGAAGAACAAGCATCAAGAAGAGCGATGAATTCAGATTTAGTATTTGATGTATCTATGGAACTTGCTAATATAATTGTATCTGGTATGTATATTAATAAATTTGCAACTAAAAAAGAAAATGGTAAAATTGATGGGAAATCTTTAGCTGCAACATTAGTATCATTAGAAGGTATAAAAAATATTTCATTTAATTTTCTACAAGCAGCAGAAGGAATTCAAAGAAATATTAATAGAGAAAAAGAATTTAGAGAAGTGTGCGCAAAAGTTAAATCTATATTAGATCAGATGGATGAAAAAGTATATCCACTAAAAGGTGCTAATCATCCGTTTGACTCTTTTAAAATAAAGGACTTTAAAGGAAATTTCTATCCTAAAACAGATTATGAAACAGGAGAAACAGTATTTTCTAAAACAATTGAAATCCAAGATTTTAATATGAAAAGAGGAGACATTGTTCTATTATCAGGAGATTCTGGTTCAGGGAAAAGTACATTTTTAAGATTACTAAAAAGAGGAGATATTAATAATAGAAATCCTATAGAACTAGATAATGGAGAGAGAGTAGATCATTTAGGCAATGAATATATATCTTTTAGACCTAGTATAAATTTAGGGGATGAAAGTACAGTTTTGTCACAAATTACTGGTAAGAACAGGCTCTCAGATTTAACTCCTAAAGAAGGGCAAAATTTAAGACAAATATTACATGAATTACATATAGATAATCCACTACAACAATTAGCCTCAAGAAAGTTTATGGAGTTCTCAACAGGACAACAAAGAAGATTAGCACTTTCCAAATTGTTTTATAGAATAGGTGATGGTACATCAATAATTATTATAGATGAACCTGTTGGAAATGTAGAAGATAGATTGATAAGAGAACAATTAAAATTGATAAAAGCTTATGCTGAAAAGAGAAATGTAATGACTATATTAGTAACACATAGATTAGATTTAGCAGAAGATCTAGTAAATAGAAGATATCATATAGACAATCAAGGTGTAATGAGAGAAATACCTTTGCAAAAGGAAGTACAGTTA
This sequence comes from uncultured Clostridia bacterium, assembly GCA_944393275.1. Lineage (GTDB taxonomy): Bacteria > Bacillota > Clostridia > TANB77 > CAG-508 > Merdicola. The sequence continues at coordinate 5,840 of CALXZQ010000054.1, read as the reverse complement.
GAACATGACTAATATATGATTATATATCACAAAAAGAAAATATAAATATTCTAGTATTAATTTATACAATTTAATAAATATCATGTAACTTTTTTATCCCTTCTAGCATATAATGTGTTAGGAGGGATAATATAATGTATAATAGAGATTATGAAGAATATATGAAATCAGTATTAGGTTACAATCCTACAAATGAAATATATAATAATACATATAATTCAAACTATGATAGATATGCAGTTGACTATAGCTCATTGTATCCAGATATATATAATAAGCTTGAACCTATAGTATCAAGAGTATGTAGTATGAATACAAAACCTATAAATGATACAACAATAAATGAAATGATAGATGCGATTATTGCTAATGTAAATTTAGATGAATATATGGAAATAGTTAGGGAAGAACCAAAACTTAGAAATGGAGATGTAAGAAATCCAAATGCTAAAGATACAATGGATGGAAGACAAAAAAGGCCAAGTAAGTTATTAAAAGAGTTATTAAGGATATTGATTTTAAATAAATTGTTAAATATTTCAAGAAATGGCAGAAATTATGTTCAAAATAACCGAATGGGGAATATTGGAGACATATATTCCAATGGAATAGGAAATAAATATTCGATCTTTTAAAATTTTACTTGAATGTATAACTATCTTATGGACAAAATATTTATATACAACTCTATGAAAGGTAGGTTTTATATATGAAAGTTAAAGATTGTATGTGTAATGAAATATATACTTGTACACCAGAAACTACAATAGCTGAGTGTGCTAAAAAAATGGGTGGTAATCATATAGGTTGTATCCCTGTTTGTAACAATAATAATGAAATATTAGGTATTGTTACAGATAGAGATTTAGTTTTAAGATGTGTTGCTTGTGATAAAGATCCTAAAACAACAAAAGTTAATGATATAATGACAAGTGATATATGTTGTTGTACTCCTACAGATGATATAGAAAATGTAGAAAATAAAATGAATAAATTGCATGTAAGAAGAATACCAGTAGTTGAAGGTAAAAAAGTAATAGGAATGGTTACTTTAGCAGATTTAGTACAAAGTCCCTCAACAGATAAAAATGGAGTATATTTTACAATAGAAAATATTTGTAAAAATGGAACAGAAAATGCTGAATAACAAATTTTAAAATTAAATTTTAATAAAGGCTGTATATTTTTTAGTATACAGCCTTTAACTATATTTTAAACTCATAATTTTTTCCAAATTACATATAATTATATTAGGTGATAACATGATAATAGATATGGGATATTGGACAAAGGTATTTAGAAGAATAATAGTCCTTATATTTAGTATTATAGGAATATATTTGGCATTTAAATTATCCGTTTTTTATATGCCTTTTTTAGTTGCATTTATATTATCATTAATTATAGAACCTGCAATAAAATTTTTAATGAAGAAATTAAAATTTAAAAGAAGGACAAGCAGTATAATAATTTTTATTATTGCTATTTTGTTAATTGTAGGATTATTAGTATGGGGAATTACAACACTTGTTTCAGAAACATCAAAATTATTACAAGGATTTAACGATTATTTTGATAAGGCATATGTGCAAGTACAAGGAATAATGGATAATATGAAATTATCTAAAATACAATTATCAGAACAATTAAATAATATTATACAAAACTCAACTAATGATATATTTGAAAATATTTCTAATTGGGTAAGAGGTTTTCTAAATAAATTATTAAATATTGTTACAGAAATTCCAACAATTGCTATTTATGTTGTTATAACATTTCTTTCTCTGTATTTTATTTGTACAGATAAAATATATATGATTGATCAATTAGAACATCATATGCCACAAGAGTGGGTAAAAAAAGTATGGGTACATTTTAAAGATATAACAAAAATGTTAGGATGTTATTTAAAAGCGCAAGTTATCTTAATATTAGTCTCATTTGTTATTTCAATAGTAGGATTATATATTTATAAGTTTATAGGACTTAGAGTAGAATATCCATTATTAATTGCATTAGGTATAGGATTTGTAGATGCCCTTCCAATTTTAGGGTCTGGGACTGTAATGGTTCCTTGGTCCATAATTTCTGCATTAAATGGAGAATTTAAGCTAGGATTAGCAATCCTAATACTATGGGGAATAATGAGTGCAGTAAGGCAAATTATAGAGCCAAGAATAGTAAGCAAACAAATTGGTATACACCCAATATTTACTTTAATTGCAATGTATACAGGATTCAAGTTTATTGGTGTTATGGGAATGATTGTAGGCCCTATAATATTAATTATTTTAAAAAATATTTTTTCTACATTGATTGACAAAGGAGTATTAAAAGCAATTTTTGGAAGATAGTAGAATATAAATAAATATTTAGCTATAGAAAAATGGGGATTTGCTTAATCCCCATTATAAAATGAATAAAAATTTTATACTATTCCATTAGTAGGAATATATGTATCATCAGGAGGATAAACGTATTCATCTATAGGTTTCTCAACTTCTTTTAAAGAAGTTACCTTAATAATAGGTATATCCCCATGATAATCTCCTTTTTCAATTGTACCTGTTATTTCAATCCAAGTATTGTCACTCATATTCTTTATTTTTTCTGACTCACATAGAAAACCCACAATTAAAGTTTGATAATCTGAACTTATTACCATATTTCTTGCTAATACAAATTGATTATCTTTAAAATCTATTGCTCTATATACATATCCAGAAAATCTTATTTTTGTTCCAATATAAGAATCTATATCATCGTGTACAGCTTTTAGGATGTTAGTATAATTTTTAGCCTCTATTGGACTAATAGTAGAAGCAATGTAATCATTATAGTCAAAATTTTCTTTAGGACCAAAAAAGATTCTGTAGATAGATATTATAAAAAGTATGATTACAATAACGGATACAGTTATTGCAAAAACCTTGAAAATCTTGCTACCACTAACTTTAATATTATATATAAACATAAAAATTACCTTCCTTTACAAATATTAGTTATTTAATATTATGAAATTAAAATTATATATATGTATTTTTTAAAAAATTGGTTGCACAAAAATTCATTTAGTGATATCATACGAATGTATAATTTTTTAAAATTTTAGGAGGCAAAAGATAAATGGGAATTTTTAAATCTTACAGTGAAAAAGAAGTAAAAAGAGTAATGCCAATAGTGAAGAAAATAAACGAATTAGAACCTGCTGTGGCACAATTATCAGATAAGGGATTAAGAGAAAAAACAGAGTACTTTAAAAAGGAGCTAGAAGATGGTAAAACTCTAGACGACATATTGCCAGAAGCTTTTGCTGTTGTTAGAGAAGCATCAAAAAGAGTTTTAGGATTAAGACATTTCGATGTGCAATTAATAGGTGGTATCATACTACACCAAGGAAGAATTGCAGAAATGAAAACTGGTGAAGGAAAAACACTTGTCGCAACACTACCAGTATATTTAAATGCACTTGCTGGAGAAGGAGTTCATGTTATAACGGTAAACGACTACCTTGCAAAAAGAGATAGTGAGTGGATGGGAAAACTATATAAATTCCTAGGTTTATCTGTTGGACTAGTTATTAATGGAATGGAACCTAGTCTAAAAAAAGCAGCGTATGCTTGTGATGTAACTTATGGAACAAACAATGAATTTGGATTTGATTATCTAAGAGATAATATGGTTATATATAAAGAACAATTAGTTCAAAGAAAATTACATTATGCTATTGTAGACGAAATAGATAGTATATTAATAGATGAGGCTCGTACACCACTTATTATATCTGGTAGAGCAAATAAATCATCTGAACTTTATAAAAAAGCTGATGCTTTTGTAAGAGGATTAGATGCAAAAGTATTAATAGAAGAAGATGTAAAAGACTTTAGTCAAGCAGAAGATAACGAAAAATATGATTATATAGTTGATTTAAAAGCTAAATCAGCGTCATTAACACAAAAGGGTATTAAAAAAGCAGAAGAATACTTTAAACTAGAAAACCTAAATGATTTAGAAAATTCAGAAATAGTTCACAATATTAACCAAGCTTTAAGAGCGCATGGTGTTATGAAAAAAGATATAGACTACATTGTAAAAGATGGAGAAGTATTAATTGTTGACGAATTTACTGGACGTATAATGTATGGTAGAAGATACAACAACGGATTACATCAAGCAATTGAAGCTAAGGAAAAAGTAAAAATAGCAGATGAATCTAAAACATTAGCTACAATTACATTCCAAAACTACTTTAGAATGTATGAAAAATTAGCAGGAATGACAGGTACTGCTATGACAGAGGAAGCAGAATTCGAAGAAATATATAAATTAGACGTTGTATCTATTCCTACAAATAAACCTATGATAAGAAAAGATCATCCAGATGTTATTTATAAAAATGAGGATGCTAAATTTAGAGCAGTAGTAAAAGAAGTAAAACAAAGTCATGAAAAAGGACAACCTGTTTTAATTGGTACAGTTTCAATAGAAAAGTCTGAAAAATTAAGTAAGATTTTAACAAAAGAAGGTATAAGACACCAAGTATTAAATGCTAAAGCACATGAAAAAGAGGCAGAAATTATAGCTCAAGCAGGTAAATTTGGTTCTGTAACAATTGCTACTAACATGGCAGGACGTGGTACTGACATTATGCTTGGAGGAAATAGCGAATATTTAGCAAAACAAGAAATGAAAGCTAAAAAGATACCTGCAGAGTTAATAGAAGAATCTACAACATATAACGAAACAGATAATCAAGATATATTAAATGCAAGAAAGACTTTTGCAGAGTTACAAGCTAAATATGAAAATGAAATCAAAGAAGAAAAAGAAAAAGTTATTCAAGCAGGTGGTCTAAAAATAATTGGTACAGAAAGACATGAATCTAGAAGAATTGATAACCAATTAAGAGGACGTAGTGGACGTCAAGGAGACCCTGGAGAATCAAGATTCTTCATTGGTCTAGACGATGATTTAATGAAAATATTTGGTGGAAATGCAATAACAAAAGTTTATGAAAAATTAGGCGCTTCAGAAGATTTACCTATAGAATCTAGAATAATAACTAATGCTGTTGAAACAGCTCAAAAGAAAGTTGAAGGAAGAAACTTTAGTATAAGAAAGAATGTATTAAAATACGATGATGTTATGAATGCTCAAAGAGAGATTATATATGCTCAAAGAAGAGAGGTTCTTGATGGAAATAGCTTAAAAGACTATATATTACGTATGATTTCAAGTATTGCAGAAGAAATTGTTTTAATGCATTGTAATGTTTCAGAAGGTGAGACTATAAATAGAGAGGCACTATCTCAAGAAATATTAGCAACATTTGGAATTGATAAGATAGATGCTTTGAGCGAAGAAAAAATAGATTCTGAAAAAGTTATAGATGAATTAGTTAAAAAAGCTACAGAAAAATACAATGAAAAAGAAAAAGAATTCGGCGAACAAGAAATGAGAGAATTAGAAAGAGTTGTATTATTAAAAGTAGTTGACGAAAAATGGATGGAACATATTGATAACATGGATGAATTAAAAAATGGTATAGGACTTCGTGCTTATGCTCAAAAAGATCCAGTTGTACAATATAGAATAGAAGGAACAGAAATGTTTGAAGAAATGACAGCTAATATAAAATTAGATGTTGTAAAAATTCTATCAAATGTTGAAAAAGCAGGAAATGTTGTAAGGACACAAAGCGCTAAAGTAACAGGTGAGGGATTTGAAAAACTACCAGAGATTAATCTTGTAGATGGAAAACTTTCTCAAGGCACAGATGGAGTTAAGAAAACAATTGTTAATGAAGGACCAAAGATAGGAAGAAATGATCCTTGCCC
>CALXZQ010000053.1 GCA_944393275.1 uncultured Clostridia bacterium | reverse complement strand
TTTTTTTATATTTATTTTCTACCAATATAGTAGTTCTTTTTACCTCTTCTTGCTATTATATATGTATTGTCAATAAAGAAATCATCTGTAATTTCTTGTGCTGTATCTGATATTTTTTCTCCATTTATAGATATAGCTCCGCTTGATATAAATTCTTTTGCTTCTCTTTTACTAGTAGCTGCACCTATTTCTACAATTAAATCTACTATATTTATATTAGAGCTTACTTGTTTCATATCTTGCTCATCAAATAGTTCTGATATATCTTGTTTAGTTAAATCTTTAAATTCATTGTTGAATAAATGTTCAGCTAGACTTACAGCTCTTTCATATTCTTCTTTTCCATGTAAGAATGTTATTATTTCTCTTGCTAATGCTTTGTGTGCTTCTCTTAGTTCAGGATGTTCGTTATTTTTCTTTTCATATTCCTCAATTTCTTCTTTTGAAAGGAATGTATATATTTTTAAGTAATCTATAACCATACAATCTTCAACATTTATAAAGAACTGATATAGCTTATAGCTAGAAGTTTTATTTTTGTCTAACCATAAAGCATTTCCTTCACTTTTACCAAACTTTTTACCTTGAGAATCTGTTACTAGTGGCATTGTAAATCCATAAACTTCATCTCCTGTAGAACGTCTGATTAGATCTATTCCTGCTGTTATATTTCCCCATTGGTCAGAACCTGCACATTGTAAATCTACATTTTCGTGTTCATGCAAATATTTAAAATCTAATGCCTGTAAAATCATATATGAAAACTCTGTATATGTTATTCCTGATTCTAATCTTCTTCTTATTATATCTTTATCAAGCATATAATTTACATTAAAGAATTTTCCATAATCTCTTAAAAAGTCTATTACATTTATATCTTTATACCAATCATTATTATTTACAACTCTAAATCCAAATATCTTTTCAACCTGAGCTTTTAAGCACTTGAAATTATGCTCTACTTCTTGTTTTGATATCATAGCTCTTTCAGTAGTAGGTCTAGGATCCCCTATCATTCCTGTTCCTCCACCTACTAATAATATTGGGTTATGTCCTGCTTCTTTTAATCTTTTTGAGATTAAGAAGCTTGATAAATGACCTACATGCAAACTGTCTGCCGTAGGATCTGTTCCTATATAAAATGTTAATCCACCTTTATTTAATTTTTCTTCTAACTCAGGACTTGAAATATCCTTTATAAGTCCTCTCCATTTTAATTCTTCTACTAATGTCATTCCTATCTCCCCTTATTTATCCATTCATTTATAACTTCTTTTCCTATATTTAAGTCTCCTGTTCCTATTCCTAATTTAGTGTCTAATCTATTTTGTCCATGAAAGTCTGTCCCTCCTGATATATATAGATTGTGTTTTTTACATAATTTGATTAAAGACTCTGTTTGTTCTTTAGTAAAATATGAATAATAGCATTCTAATCCATCTAAGTCAGTTTCATTAATTATTTGCTCTACAAACTCTAACGTATTTTCTAATGGATATATGTATGGATGTGCAAGAAAAGCAAGTCCACCTGTTTTATGTATTTCATCTATTAATTCTTTTACTTTAGGAAAACGATCTGTTTCTTTTATATAAAAAACTGTATTAGGATTACATTGCGCTGCTCTATAGAAATTTGGTTCTAATTTTATATTATTCTTTTTTAGTATATCTATATTTTCCGGATATTTTTTTATTTCTGTTTGAAAAATATCTGAAGCATATTGCATCTTATTTTCATTTATATAAATATCTTCATTAAATTTCAAACCTATTGTTTTTCCTACTTCTTTTAAATGTTTTAAGTATTCTCTTTGTATATTTAAATACAAAGTTTCTAAACTATCTATATATTTTCTTTGTTTTGCCTTTTTTAGATCTATGTTATATCCTAAAATTTCTACTGGAATATCTTTAAATACTGATTTCATCTCAGCACCGACAATAATTTTCCCTGAATAATATTTTTTTACATCTATGTTTTCTAATTCTTTATATGCTTTTATACTATCATGATCTGTTATAGATATAACATCAAGATTCATTCTTTGGGCTTCTTTTAATATTTCTATTACAGAAAATGTACCATCTGAGTGGTTTGAATGAATATGTAAATCTATCATTAATATCTCCTAAAAGTCTTCTTCTATTATTAATTTTGCATAATATTCTTCTTTAAAATCCTCATCATATTCAATATCATCGAAGATTTCTGGCATCTCTTGTTTAAATAGTTTTAGCAATGGTATTAAAACTTGTCTTATTGATGGATGAACATGATTATTGGTTCTTAAAGATAATATATGTTTCCATTCTCTAATATTAGCTGTCATTGTATACTCGGCTGCTGTTGAGTGAGGAAGAAGTTCTCTGCACATATCTGTTGTAGCTCCAAGTTCTTTCATCTTTATATATGCTTTTTCTATTTCTTGCATTGCATTTTTCCATGTTTCGTACGTCTCTTTATCTTCTATATATACTGGATTCATAAAAGCAATTTCATTGCCATATTTGTCTTTATCATAACTACAATATCTAGTTGATTCTACTGAAAAGCTAGCAAATCTATGTCTTGTTAAATCCTTATATGATCCTACATCTGAATAAATTCTTACGGTTATTTTTTCATGTTCTAATACTGATTCATGCCCTCTAGTTATACAATTTTTTAATAACTTTTTATAGCTATCTTCTGTTATTTTACCTTCTGAACGATAACATGTTCTGCAAGCTCTTTCTATTCTTTTCATTATCTTTTTTCCATCAAATTTTTCTACTGTTATTGTTGGTTCAACTATTCTCATTTTTACTTTCCTCCATATTTTATTTTTACTTTTTAAAGTATATCATTGGTTTAAATTGTTGTCTATATTTATATCTAATTATTTATTATATCTTTTACCACTTCTCCTGCTATTATTAATCCTGCAACAGAAGGTACAAAAGAAATACTCGCAGGTGTTCTTCCAATATCTGTTTTTATTGGTTCTTCTTTTGAATAAACCACTTTGAGATTTTTTATATCCTTTTGTTTTAATTCTCTCCTCATTACCTTAGCCAAAGGACATACACTAGTTTTATATATATCATCCACTTCAAATTTAGTAGGATCTAATTTGTTACCCGTTCCCATACAAGAAATAATTGGAATATTTAATTCTTTTGCTTTTACTATTAAATCTATTTTGCTAGATACAGTATCTATTGCATCTACTATGTATGTTAAAGATTCATCTAATATATCTTTACTTTCTTTTGTAAAGAATTCTTGATATATTTTAATATTTGCATTAGGATTAATTTCCAAAACTCTTTCTTTTGCGACCTCTACCTTATATTTTCCTATAGTGCTTTTTAATGCAATAATTTGTCTATTTAAATTACTTTCAGATATCGTATCATTATCTACTAGAATAAGGTTACCTACACCAGCTCTTGCAAGCCCTTCTAATACATATGTTCCAACTCCCCCAAGTCCAAATATTGCAACTTTTGAGTTTTGAAGTTTCTCTAGATTTTCTTTTCCTATTAATGCTTCTGTTCTAGAAAATTGTTCTAACATTTTATACTCCTTATTCTTTTACTAATTCTTTAAATCTATTTCCTCTATCTTCAAAGTTTTTAAAAAATCCGTAGCTTGCAGCTGCTGGAGATAAAAGACATATACCATCTTTTCTTGTATTCTTTTTTGCGTCATCCACTGCCTGTTCCATATTTTCTACATAAAATATATTTATATGTTTATTATCAATTTGCTTACCAATCTTGTGTCCAGTAGTTGGAAGACAAATTAGATTTTCAATATTCGAATTATTTAAATATGATATAAATTTATCAAAGCTTACTCCTCTATCTATTCCTCCTACAATTAAAGTATTTACTTGCCCTAAAGCTTCAATTGAATTAATGGTGGCCTCTGGAATGGTTGCAATAGAATCATTGTAGAAGGTTATATCATTATATTTTCCTACACATTCTATCCTATGTGGTAATGCTTTAAAATTATTTATTGTATCAATTGTTTTATTTAAATCTAGTTTTAATATTTCAGAAACAGTTAATACAAACATTATATTATTTAAATTGTGTTTTCCCAATAACTGTCTATTATCGTTTATATTATACACTGATTTATCATTAATATATACTTGTTCATTTTTAATATATACTTTGTTATCTTCTTTTTCGGTACTACCGTTTAATGTAACACCATATTTAGTAGCTTCTGTTTTAAATTTAGCATTTTTTTCTATTATTTTACTGATATCTAGATTGTATATATAATAGTCTCCTTTTTTTTGATGGATATATATATTACATTTTGCATCTACATATGCATCAAAAGAATTATAGTGGTCTAAATGCTCTTCATACACATTTAGAATTATTGATATATTAGGAGAATAGTCCATAAATTCTAATTGATGTGAAGACATTTCTAATACTAGATACATATTTTCTTTAATTTGTTCTAAACAATCAAAAGCAGGAACTCCTATATTCCCCATAAGTAAAACTTTCTTGTTTTGCGCTTTTAATATCTCATATATTAATGAGCTAGTTGTACTTTTACCTTTTGTACCTGTTATTCCTATTGTATATACATTAAAATTTTCTAATAATAATTCTAATTGTGATTTTATTTTTTCCTTTATTTTAGAAGTATCAATGCCTTTTAAAGAAATCCCTGGTGATTTCATTATTATATCATAGTCATCTAAATTTTCTAAATATGCTACTCCACAATTTATTTGTACATTATCATCTTTTAATTTTAGATTATTATTCTTATCTGCTATATACAACTTTTTATTTGGAAAATATTTTCTTATGAAATTATATGTTGATCTTCCTTCAATTCCAAAGCCTAATATTAATATTTTTTTATTTTCAAAATATTTTATTAATTTATTAATCACTCAAGACCGCTTCCTTTAGAATATTATTAAGTTCATCTGTTAAGTTATTCTCATCATTATATCTTTTTGTTATATCCAAAGATAGATCTGATAATTCATATTTATCTTTGTAAAATTGTAATAGATATGGTAGTTTTTCATTTTTTCTTTCTAAGTTTTTTATTGTACTTGTTATAGCAAATCTAACCTCTTCATATGTTCCCACACATTCAAATGGCTTTGTTTCTCCATATCCTGCAAGTTCTATAAAAGTCTTTAATAATTCTTTATCTTCAAATAAGTCTTTTTTAAAAATATCTACTAATTTAGTTTTATATAAAAAAGGACTAAGAATTATAAATACAAATAAGCATTTTGGACATTTCCCACACCATTCCCATTCTGTACTTTTACTTCCTACATTACAGCTTTTAAATACTTTGTGGTATTTTTCGTATTTTGAGAATAGCTTTGCTATTTGTAGCTCATTTAGTGGTCTCAAAAAGCTGAAGTATTTTACCGGTACTTTTAAATTTTTTTTTGCATAATTATAAAAATCGTTTTCAAACTCATATGTTTTTGAATATTGGTGATTTATTTTTTCCCCATCAATATTGGACTCATTGGCACTATTTTCATTAGATAGAGCTATGTATTTCTTCTTAGTTAAATATGCTATAAAGTATGAAATAAATGCCAATACGGATGAAAATGGAGTGTGCCCATTAATAAATCCTAGTGAATTTAACTCTATTAAATTTTTATCTATTTCTCTTTCCACTTCTATAATATTATTATCTTTAAAGCCTCTAATTTTAGCACAATTTAAAGTGATTTGCTTTGGATTAATAATTAAAGCACAGTCATCTTCTTTTAAAGGCAAGTTTTCTAGAGTCACAATTGAGTCTTTCCCTCCTCCAATTGGCACTATATACCCATTATATTGTGCTACATCTGGAGTGTATGTTATTTCTATTTTCTCTCCAAATGTTTCAATATTCATAAAATCATTTATATTTGTTTCTATATTATTAGTGAAAAATAATTCACCTAGACCATAAAAATACAACTTTTTAAACCATTGTATTTGTTCATTATTTAGCTTACCACATTTAATTAATACTTTTGGTGAACATGTACATTTCCAATAACTTATTAGTTCTACTAATCCTACATGAAATGCAATATTCTCTGCAATCTTATTATTTTTGATAACTTCCCTTATATAATTTTTCTTTTTAATTTTTATTTTAGGTGTAAAAGTCTTCAAGTTTGGAATACTAAATTTAAATTCTAAAAAAATATTTTTTTCATCTTCTTCTAAAGAATAGCTCTCATAAATGAACTCTGTATATTTTTTTCTTAATTCTAAAAACTTTAAAGAATTGTCTATCATTATTTTACCCTCTTTATTTTTATTAATACTTAAATATATTTCATCTTTCTGCAAATCATTCGAATTATATCATAATTATTTGTAAATTACAAAAATATTGTAGACTTTTGATACTTTTTTGTGTATTATTAATAGTAGTTTTAATAGGGAGGCTTTTCTTATGAAAAAGAAATTTTTATATATTTTGTTAAACTTTATAGTTTTAGGTTTGGTATTTGTTTTACCTACCTTTGCAGCAGAAGATATAAATCTAAATCTTAATTCGGGCAATCAATCTGCAACATCTTCTAATAACACAAGTATTAATACAACTCAGAATACTTCATATAATTCATCCTATACTCCTACCGCTGTAATTTCTAATACAGATGAGGATTTTGGACTTACTAATATATTAAATATAATGCTTATTGTTATAGGAATACTTTTAGTCCTACTGGCTATAGCTATTTTAATTAGACTAAAAGGTTAATACATACTTTGAATTTCTTTTTAAAAAAGAAGAAATTCAAAGTTTTTTTGTATATTTTTTTCTTTAAAATTAATACTAATATTGAGTTTTTAAAACTTTAACTATTCTTTTTTAGGAGGGATTAATTATGTCTAATTTAGTAAAGAAAACATTTTTGTTTTTAGTAGTAGTGCTTTCTTGTTTATTTATATCTAACTTTGCTTCAGCTAATACAACAAATATGATGAATTCTATGCATAATGGCGTAGAAGATGTTCGTAATGCTGTCGGCGGTGCTGAGAATATGGTAGAAAATGCTGCAAAAGATACTACTACAACTGTAAAAGATGGATTAGAAAACATGGGAAATTCTGCTCAAAATATGATGAATGGCTCAACCTATTCTGCAGACAGAACTGCCACTGGTGGTGCTACAACTAGAAGTGCAATGGAAACAGCTACCGGTAATAATATATGGACTTGGGTAATTGTTGGTGTAGTTGCATTAATGATAATTGGAATTATCTGGTACATGGTTTCTAGAAATAATAATTCTAAATAATATTTTTTAAATAATTTTGCCTTTATATACTATTTATGCTATAATTACCTATAATTAATAAATTAAAGAGGTTAATTATATGAATAAATTGATAGCTAAAAATCCAATTGCAAAACATAATTATACAATACTAGATACTTTAGAAGCTGGTATTGTTTTAACTGGTACAGAAATAAAGTCTATCCGTAAAGGTAAAGTAAATTTAAAAGATAGTTATGCAAATATTTCTAATGGTGCATGCTATATATATGGCATGCACATTAGTCCTTATGAAAATGGTAACATATTCAATAAGGATCCTTTAAGGGATCGAAAATTACTATTACATAAACGAGAGATAAATAAACTTATTGGTTCTATTAAACAACAAGGATTTTCTTTAATTCCTATTAGCCTATATTTTAAAGGCAATTTTGTAAAAGTAGAGTTAGGAATATGTAAAGGTAAGAAATTATATGATAAAAGAGAAGAT
>CALXZQ010000052.1 GCA_944393275.1 uncultured Clostridia bacterium | reverse complement strand
TACTCCTCCCTAATATTTTTTTGGTTTTAATTCTAAATATATTGGTTTTTCTTCTTTAATCATTGTTGCTTTTCCATGTCCTGGATATACTATTGTATCATCTGGTAGCACCAATAACCTATTTACTATTGAATTCATTATATCTTCTAAACTAGATGTTGGAAGATCTGTCCTTCCCCATGTTCCTTTAAATAAGGTATCTCCTGAAAAAAGCATTTTTTTCTTAGCACAATATAAAGAAGTTCCTCCATTTGTGTGTCCTGGTGTGTGTATAACTTCTAATTCTATATCTCCTATATGAATTAAATCTTTATCATCAACTCTAGAATCTACATCTAATTCAATTTCATCCATTCCTATATAATTACATAAATTAATTTCTGGATTATTTAAATTTTCGCTTTCAATTCTGTGTATTAAAATCTTTCCACCATATCTCTTTTTAAGTTCATTTACCCCACCTATATGATCTCCATGGCAATGAGTTAAATATATATATTTTACTTTTGCATTTAGTATATCTAGCATATTTCCAATTTTGTCAACCTCTCCACCAGGATCTATTACCATAGCCTCTTTTGATTTCTCATCAAATATTATATAACAGTTTGTAGGATCTCCTACCCATGTATTTATCTTAAGTTCTTTTAGTATCATTTTATCCCTTTCTTTATTTCTTTCTATTTACTTCATATACACTATCAATTTTTCTAAGTTCTTTTAGCACTTCATTTAATTCTTTTATATCTATTACTTCTATTGTCATATCTGTTATAGCTATTTTTTCTTTTGTAACTCTACTGTTAATTGCTTGAAGACTTGTTTTAGTATTACTCATTACTTTTATAATGTCTGATAATAGTCCAGGCCTATCATTTGCAAACATTTGAATATCAACATTATATGATGATTTTACTTTATTTGCCCACTCTACATCAATTATTCTGTCTTCTTGCTCAATTAAATCTTTTACATTCACACAATCTGTTCTATGTACTGAAACTCCCCTTCCTTTTGTTATAAATCCTATGACTTTATCTCCTGGAACAGGGTTACAACATTTAGAAAGTTTTACTAAACAATTATCTATTCCTTTTACTATAATTCCGTTACTAGAAGGTTTAGTTGGATTTTTCTTTAATTTAGACAATTCTTCTATTTTCTCTTCTATTTCTTCTTCATTATGATTCTTTCTATATTCCTGAAGCATTCTAGCTATTATTTTTACTTGTGAAATTGCTCCAAATCCAACACTTGCGTACATATCGTCTATAGTTTTAAATTTATACTTTTCTAAAGCACTATTTACATACTCTTGTTTGAATAGTTCTGTATAACTCATTCCTATTCTTTTTATTTCTTTCTCAATTAATTCTTTCCCTCTTATTATGTTATCTTCTCTTTGCTCTTTTTTAAACCAAGATTGTATTTTATTTTTTGCTTTTGTAGTTTTTATAAATTTTAGCCAATCTCTACTTGGACCTTTAGGTGAATCTGATGTTAGTATTTCTACAATATCACCATTCTTTAATTTAGTTATAATAGGCATCATTTTACTATTTATTTTACATCCTATCATCCTATTTCCTATTTCTTCATGTATGTAATATGCAAAATCTATAGGTGTTGCATCTCTAGGTAAAATTAAAATTTTTCCTTTTGGACTAAATACACGCACTTCATCCTCAAACAATTCTGTTTTTAGTGTTTCTAAGAATTCCTGTGGGTCTTGCATATCCTTTTGCCATTCTAATGTTTCCCTTAACCAAGATAATTTATCTTCTTCTACCTTTACTACTTGTTTTCCCTTTTTCCCATAGTTTGCCTCTTTGTATGCCCAGTGTGCAGCAATTCCATACTCAGCTACTCTGTGCATATCCCAAGTACGAATTTGTATTTCAAATGGTGTTCCTTTTTCACCTAATAATGTTGTATGAATTGATTGATACATATTCTTCTTAGGTACAGATATATAATCTTTAAATCTTCCAGGCATTGGGTTATACATTTCATGAACAACACCTAGTGCTGCATAACAATCTTTTACTGAATTCACCAATATTCTTAATGCAAATAAATCATATATTTGATCTAGCGTTTTATTATCTCTCTGCATTTTTCTATATATACTATATAAATGTTTTGCTCTACCAGTTACTTCTGCATCTATTTTTTGCCTTTTTAATTCTCCTCTAATATCATTTATTATTTTTTCTATAAACTTTAATCTCTCTTCTCTTTTTTTATCTAGTCCCTCAACTATTTCATGATATTCTTCTGGATATAAATATTTAAAAGCTAAATCTTCTAACTCCCATTTTAATGAATACACACCTAGTCTATTAGCTAAAGGTGCATATAATTCCATGGTTTCTTTTGCATTCGCTATTTGTCTTTCTCTTGAAAGATATTTCAGTGTTCTCATATTATGCAATCTATCAGCTAATTTTATTAATATAACTCTTATATCCTTTCCCATGGCTAAAAACATTTTTCTGTAATCTTCTACTTGTTGTTCTTCAGTTGTTGTGAATTGAAGTTTTCCAAGCTTAGTAACCCCTGCTACCATATCTGCTATTTCTTGTCCAAATTCTTTAACAATATCTTCATTTGTTAAATCTGTATCTTCTACCACATCATGAAGTAAAGCAGCTGCTATTGTTGAATCATCTAATCCTATATCTGCAAGTATATATGCTACTTGCAATGGGTGTATAATATATGGTTCACCTGATTTTCTACATTGGTCACCATGATGTTCTTTAGCTAAATTATATGCTTTTATAATTAGCTTTGTATCTGGCCACCTAGAATGTTCTTTCCTTTTTTCTATTATATCTTGTATATTTATTTCTTTTTCTTTCATATAGATCACCCTCTACTGATATATCATATCGATTTCATTATATCCTTTAGATTAATTTGTATAAATTCATTTCCATTATAACTATTTATTTCTAATACTCCTACGACATCAATTTTATCCCCTATTAGATACTCGTCTGCCAAATATCCCATATTAAACCCAATTGCATTTATAACGTAGTTTGTATCTTTCAATGTTAATTTTAAATGTTTTCCTTCTGTAAGTGCCCTGATAGAATCTATTTTTAAATTTCTATATACGAATAATGGCATTTTATTTCCTTCTCCAAAAGGTTCTAGAACTTCTAGAGACTTTACTACATCTTTATTTATGTCTTTTAATGTTATCTGTGTATCAATATATATAATAGGTTGGATCTCATTTATTTTTTGATTTTCAGCTATCTCTTCTAATTTCTTTTTAAATTTTTCAATATTATCTTTTTTTAGTGATAATCCTATAGCCATTTCATGCCCACCATATTTTTCTAGTAGTTCATCACATTCGTATAATGCTTTATGCAAGTCAAATCCTGGTATACTTCTACCTGAGCCTTTTGCAATATCTCCTTCTATTCCAAGTAATATACTTGGCTTAAAATACATTTCAGTTACTTTTGATGAAACAATTCCTATAACTCCATGATGCCAATTATCTCCTGCTACTACTATAGTATTGGCATTATTTAGTTTTTCTTCTTCTATTTTTGCAATTGCTTCTTCGTAAATATTTTTTTCTGTTTCTTGTCTTAATTTATTATATTCATTTAAATTATTTGTAATCTGCTTCACTTCATTTTCATCATTTGATAAAAATAATTTTAAAGCTTCTTCTTCATGTCCCATTCTACCACAAGCATTTATTCTAGGTGCAATTCCATATGATATTGCATTAGAATCAATTTTTCTATAGCCTATTGTTCTAAGTAACTCTCTTAAGCCTAAATTCTTTGTTACCTCTACTAACTTTAATCCTAATTTTGCAATAACTCTATTCTCATTTTCCAGTGGAACAATATCTGATATAGTACCTATACACACTAAATCTAAATATTTAAGAAATTCCGTCTCATCTAAATTTAGTTTTATTGATATAGCTTGTATCAATTTAAAGACTACCCCTACACCAGCTAGTCCTCTAAATGGATATGTATTATCTTTTCTTTTAGCATCTATTACTGCTATTGCATTAGGCAATTTTTCCCCTGCTTCATGATGATCTGTAACAATTGTTTCTATTCCTAAAGTGTTAGCATAATCTATTTCTTCAATTGCTGAAATCCCACAATCTACAGTTATTATTAAAGTACTTTTATTTTCATTTATGTATTCTATTGCCTTTTTATTTAATCCATATCCTTCATCAAGTCTATTTGGAATATATGTGCTTACATTTAATTTTCTTTCTTCTAAGAATTTTTTTAATACAGTAGTACTAGTTATTCCGTCAACATCGTAATCTCCATATATTGTCACTTTCTCATTAGAATTTATTGCTTTAATTATTCTATCTACTGCTAAATCCATATCTTTAAATAGAAATGGATTATGAAAATCTTTTCTAGTTGGATTTAAAAAAATTCTTATATCTTCATCTGTTCCAATATTTCTATTGGCAATTATTTCAGATAATAATTCATTTAGATTAAATTTTTTTTGTATTTCTTTTGCTTTTTCTATGTCGGTATAATAGAATTGCCATTTTTTATTCATTCACTTTCTCCTCAAAATAACTCATTTCACATATAATTTTATAACATATTATATAAAAAGTAAAGAAAATCCGCCTTAAAACGTACTTAATTTATTATAGTTTGAGAATTCATATTGCATATGTTATAATTATTATTAGGAGGTACATTATGGAAGATTTTATTAAACAATATTCATACAATCCTTTTTCTCAATATGGTGAGCGTTTAGATACTGTCCTATCTCAAAAGGCATGCGATTCAGAGACCACTGATATGTTGCGTCTATCTTTCCCTCTAATGATTGAATACTATGGACATGAATATGCAGATTCTTTTTTTAGTACTTTAAAAGAATTTAATTTTGTAATTCTTGGTAATAAAGATTCAACATATGATGCCATTAAGAAATATACGCCCAATAATATAATTAGAACATCCGATGAAGATGCAGTTGGGAAGACACAATTAGAACTCTCTTCTGGTATCTGTTCTGCACTTCCAATTTTAGAAATAAAAGATGGCAAAATATCTATAGCTGGGAAAACCAGTATTATTATCATAAAGAGGTCTTCATCACAATTAGATACATTGGCATGTTTTGTCCATGAATTATCTCATGCATTAAAATCCACTCAAAATGCTATGAATCTGTTAGAAGATGAAAATGGTAATTTAATATTAGCATCTAGAAGTGGTTTGTCTGTTTCATACAGTAGGATTAGCTTTGAAAACGGCATTTTCATATTAGATGATTATAAGGAGATTAATACAGGCTTAGAAGAAGGAATAAATTCGTATGATGAAACTAATATTATAAATAGGATATTATCTTTCCCACGCAGTAGCATTCCTCCATATTGTTATCCTTTAAGAGATTCTTTAAAATTACCACCTAATCAAAAAGAATATGTAGATCTTACATATTCCCAAGAAGCATTATGCGCCCATAAATTAATTAAAAAATGTAATTTTGAAAGAGTTTTAAGACATGATCAGATTTTTGGAACATGTAGAAGTGAAAAAATCTATAATTCTATGCCATTGAGTCCTGATAATAATTGGAGAACTCTAAATGCAAGTCTAGATTTGTCTGTTAGCCAGACTTATGATATGTTTATGCATTTAGGAAGTTCTACTTTATTACAAGATTATAAGGCTAAAATTATAGATAACTTACAACGAATTCATAATATGTTAGATGAATGTGCTGAGCATAAAGAAGAAGTAAGTTTAGAACTTTAATATCTTCTTTATTTTATTACATCTTTTATAGCTTCACTTATAATTTTATTTATATCTGCTATCATTACACTAAATCTTACTTCTAAATCAAAATATCTTTTAGCTTTCTCATTTTGAATCAATTCCGCATAAATATTTTGTATTTCTGTAGCTTTTTCCTCTACTGGAGTTCCTCCCTTTATCATTAACATTTGCATTTCTTGTCTTGCTGCCTCAAATTTAGATATTTTTTCTTTTATATCTGGCATAGAATTTAATTCTTCTTTTGCCTTCTTGTATTCTATATATTCTTCACTTTGCTTTATTTCTGAAGCTAATTTATTGGCCGTATCATAAATGTTCATATTATTACCTCCTATTTCTAAAATTAGCACGATATTTTCGTGCTAATGTGGTTATGCATAAGCATGTCTTTTCTTGAAAGCTAATAAATTTGTAATTTCATTTTCTGTATTTTTTGCTTTTTTAGTCTTTCTTGCATTTTCTTGTGCCATTTCTCTTTTTTGTTTTTCTGCCACTGTTTGGCAAATTGCTTTTTGGTATGTAAAATGTGTTTCTTGTGCTATTTTAGCCCAGTTATAGTTTTCTTTTACGGTTATTTTTGCTTTCTTAGATACATTTGCACAAAGTGCTGGATCAAATAATAGTGCTAAAATTGAATCTGCTAAAGAATTTGCGTTTCCTGTATAGCTTTTCATTCCATTAACTCCATGCTCAACGATTTCATTTAATCCACCTATATCTGAAACTACAACAGGTGTTCCAGATAGCATTGCCTCTAGTGCAACTATTCCAAATGGTTCATATGTACTTGGGAAAACTGCCACATCAGCACATTTGTACATTTTAGTAACTTCTTTTGAATTTAAATATCCTGTAAAGTATACTTTATTTGATATTCCCATTGCATTTACTTGTTCCCTTAGTTCTTCCAGCATTCCGCCTTTTCCAGCAACTATAAGCTTTGCATCATTATATGAATTTAGAACTTTTGGCATCGCTCCTATTAAGTTTTGAATTCCCTTTTCGTACACCAATCTTCCAACATATAATATTATTTTTTCATTGTCTCTTGCAAATTTTCTCCTGAATTCATAATCTCTCTCTATTCCATTATATAAATTTAAATTAACTCCATTAGGAATAACATTAATTTTTTCAAATGGTAATCCAAATAATCTTTGTAATTCATTTTTCATATAGTTGCTATTTACAATAACTTCTGTTGATTCATATGTAAGTAACCACTCTGTATCATTAATATATCTCTGTGTTTCATCATGAATTCCTGAATTTCTTCCTGCTTCTGTTGCATGAATTGTTGATACAATTGGAATTCCATATGAATCTTTAATAGATTTTGCAGCATATGCTACTAACCAATCATGGGCATGTACTACATCAAATGGCCCTTCCTTATTTATTAGTTCAATTGCTTTTGACAATATATTAAAGTTCAATTGCATAATCCAATCAATGAAATTATTTGGGTTTATCATATAATTGTTTACTCTATAAACATTAACACCCTTGTCATTTTCGTAATCTGGAGCATTTCCTTCTTTATATGTAACTACAGTCACATCATGACCATCTTTTATTAATCTTTTTGATAAATCGTGTACAACTCTTGCTATTCCCCCAACTATTCTTGGTGGATATTCCCAAGTAAGCATTAGTATTTTCATTTATTTTTGCTCCTTTCCAAGCAATTTTCTTTTGTTTAATTATTTTATATAATTTTATATAAAAAATCATAAAATGTAAATGATTTTTTGACAAAATTTTATTTATTTTTCAGCTAATTTGATGTTTTTAGATAACTATGGTATAATATTAGTATGACAACTTTATTTTGAGGTTGTAGGTTTAGTCCAGAAAAATTTTCTGTTTCATTAGGAGGAAAGCATTATGTCTAGCCAATTTAACCTTTGCAACTATGGGTACGAGACCATCATAAACGAAATGCGGCCAATAATGGAGCGCCATTTAAAACGCGAAGCCTTAGGCATTGGTATCCGTGATCTCAAACTCGTAGACCGTTCGGACAACATTGCTGATTTTCTGGTTATTACTACCGACTGTCGCCTGTGGATTTTCAAGTTCAAATTTTCTCACCCCGAGCGTTGGGAAACCCACAAATTGCAGTCCAGCTGTCGCATCGCAGATGAGCGCGAACATGGAATTCGTAGCCACTTCGTAGAAGTACAGGGAATGAACGAATTGCAAGCTAGTAAGGCTTGTATGAACTTCTTTAAGGAGTTCCCAACATGCCTTCAAAAGGAAGCTGAGGCCCAAAACTAAAATAACAGGTTTCGGAGGAGGTTGCATAAACACCAAATTAATCTAATACCTACAAAAAGAGAAAACGGAGCTATGCTCCGTTTTCTCTTTTGCACATTTTTTTATTTTTTCACATATATTATATAAATTTATGT
>CALXZQ010000051.1 GCA_944393275.1 uncultured Clostridia bacterium | reverse complement strand
TAAACACCCCATTATTATTTGGCATAAAGATTTCCCCTTATTAATAAAATAATACTATTATATTTTACGCTTATATGAACATTTTGTCAAGGTTACATAAAGTTTTTAACATTTTTTATTTGTACAACTGTTCATTATTCTGAGTTTTAATTATTTTTCATACACCATTCTAGATTCTACATGTTATTCTTAAACAAAATAAATATTTACTAAAGACCTCTTTATTAAACTAAAGTTTAATAAAGAGGTCTAAGTAATCTCTATCGTTTTATATATAGATTATGCATTTTCTTCTGTTTCTGCTACTTTTGCTAATCTTTCCTCAGTATTTATATGAATATTTTTGTATCTTGCCATACCTGTTCCTGCTGGAATTAATTTTCCAATCATAACATTTTCTTTTAATCCTATTAATTCATCTATTTTTCCTTTTATTGCAGCTTCAGTTAATACTTTCGTTGTTTCTTGGAATGATGCTGCTGATAAGAAGCTTTCTGTTGCCAAAGAAGCCTTAGTAATTCCAAGTAAAACTCTCTTTCCTGTTGCTGGTTTCTTACCTTCTGCTTCTGCTTTTCTGTTTTCTTCTTCAAAATCATACATATTTATTAAAGATCCTGGGAATAAATTAGTATCACCATTATCATCTACTCTTACTTTTTTAAGCATTTGTCTTCCTATAACTTCAATATGCTTGTCATTAATATCAACACCTTGGTTTCTATAAACTTTTTGTACTTCCTGTACCAGATAAGTATAAACTCCTTCTGGTCCTTTGATTGATAATATATCATTTGGATTTATAGAACCTTCTGTAATTGGATCTCCGGCTTCTATATCATCTCCATCTAATACTTTTAATTTTGAACCAAATGGTATTGTATATGTTTTTGAATCATCCTTAGAAGTAACAATAACTTCTTTCTTTTTCTTGTCTTCTTTTATAGATACTTTTCCATCTATTTCAGCTATAATAGCAAGTCCTTTTGGTTTTCTAGCTTCGAATAATTCCTCAACTCTAGGAAGACCTTGTGTAATATCTGCAACACCTGCAACACCACCAGAGTGAATAGTTCTCATTGTAAGCTGTGTACCAGGTTCACCGATTGATTGTGCAGCTATAACACCTACTGCTTCTCCTATATTTACCTTCTCTCTTCTTGCTAGTCCCATTCCATAGCATTTTTGGCAAACACCATGTTTTGCTCTACATCCTAATACTGAACGTACTTTTACTTTCTCTATTCCACTTGCAACAATTTTATCTGCAATTTGTGATGTAATCATTGTTTCAGTATCTACCATAACATCACCTGTATTTGGATCTTTTAAGTCTTCTATTAAGTATCTGCCTATTAATCTTTCTTTTAAATCTTCTATTATTTGATTTCCATCTTTAATATCACATAACACTATTCCATCAGTGCTTCTACAATCTTCTTCTGTTATTATAATATCTTGTGAAACATCAACTAATCTTCTTGTTAAGTATCCAGAGTCAGCTGTTCTTAAAGCTGTATCTGCAAGACCTTTTCTTGCACCATGTGAAGAAATGAAATACTCTAAAGCATCTAATCCTTCACGGAAACAAGATTTAATTGGAATTTCTACTGCCTTACCTGTTGTACTTGCCATAAGTCCACGCATACCTGCAATTTGTCTTAATTGGTTCATATTACCACGAGCACCAGATTTAACCATCATATATATTGGGTTTAAATCATCGAAATTTTCTTCCATTGCATCACTAACATCTGAAGTAGCTTTTTCCCAAACATCTATAACTGATTTATATCTTTCTTCGTCTGTTATTAGACCACGTTTATACTGTTTTCTAATATTCTCTACTGTTGCATCTGCATTTGCTAATATTTCTTTTTTAGCTTCTGGAACTTTAACATCTGAAACGGAGAATGTAATTCCAGCTAATGTAGAATACTTATATCCTGTAGCTTTAATATAATCTAATACTTCTGCTGCTATTGATAGTCCATGTACACTTATAACTTTTTCAACTATTTTTCCTAATGATTTTTTCATTACAGGGAAGTTTATTTCATATTGGAATGGATCTTCATTTCTATCTATAAATCCTAAATCTTGTGGTATTCCTTGGTTATATATTATTTTACCAACACTAGTTTCAATTTTCTTTGTTTTCATTTCTCCATCTATATTTTTTGTAACTCTTACAAAGATTTTAGCATGTATACCAACTTCGTGATTTTCATATGCCATAATAGCTTCATCTACATCTTTAAAGTACATGCCTTCACCTTTTTCTCCATCTATAGTCATTGTCAAATAATAACTTCCAAGAACCATATCTAGTGTAGGTATTGTAACTGGTTTACCATCTTGTGGTTTTAAAAGATTATTTACAGATAGCATTAAGTATCTTGCTTCTGCCTGTGCTTCTGGTGATAATGGTAAATGTACAGCCATTTGGTCACCGTCAAAGTCAGCATTAAATGCTGTACATACTAATGGATGTAATTTTATAGCTCTTCCTTCAACTAGTACTGGCTCAAATGCTTGAATACCAAGTCTATGAAGTGTAGGTGCACGGTTTAGCATTACTGGATGATCTTTTATAACCTCTTCTAGTATCTCCCATACTTCTGGTCTTAATCTTTCTACCATTCTTTTGGCATTTTTTATATTATGTGCAATTCCCCTTCCAACTAATTCTTTCATTACAAATGGTTTAAATAACTCAACTGCCATTTCTTTTGGTAATCCACATTGATATATTTTAAGCTCTGGACCAACAACAATAACTGAACGTCCAGAATAATCAACTCTTTTACCTAGTAAGTTCTGTCTAAATCTTCCTTGTTTTCCTTTCAACATATCTGATAATGATTTTAAAGGTCTATTTCCAGCTCCTGTAACAGGTCTTCCACGTCTTCCATTATCTATTAGGGCATCTACTGATTCTTGTAACATTCTTTTTTCATTTCTTACTATTATTTCAGGTGCTCCTAATTCTAAAAGTCTTTTTAATCTGTTATTTCTATTTATAACTCTTCTATATAAATCATTTAAATCTGATGTTGCAAATCTTCCTCCATCTAATTGAACCATAGGTCTTAAATCTGGTGGGATAACAGGAATAACATTCATTATCATCCACTCTGGTCTGTTTTTAGACAATCTAAATGATTCAACTGTATCTAATCTTTTTACAAGTTTAACTTTTTTCTGTTCAGTTGATTTTTCAATTTCTTTTTTTAATTTTGTAGATAATTTATCTAGATCTATTTCTTCTAATAGCTTTCTTAAAGCTTCTGCTCCCATTTCTGCTTTAAAAGAACCTTTTCCATATTTTTCTACAGCTTCATGATATTCTTTTTCTGTTAATGTTTGGTATTTTACTAGCCCTGATGTTCCTTTATCTGTTACAATATATGATGCAAAGTATATTACTTTTTCAATATTTCTTGGTGAAACATCTAATAATAATGATATTCTACTAGGGATACCTTTAAAATACCAAATATGTGCTACTGGTGCTGCAAGTTCAATATGTCCCATTCTTTCTCTTCTTACTTTTGATTTAGTTACTTCAACACCACATCTATCACACACTATACCTTTATAACGAACTCTTTTATATTTACCACAATGGCATTCCCAATCTTTTGTAGGTCCAAATATTCTTTCACAGAATAGTCCGTCTTTTTCTGGTTTTAGTGTTCTATAGTTTATAGTCTCAGGTTTTTTAACTTCACCTTTAGACCATTCTCTTATTTTTTCATCTGATGCTAATCCAATTTTAATTTTTTCAAAGACATCTAATTCGTCCACTTTTTTGCCCCCTCATTATATTTTTTAGGCATCTTCGGATAAATAAATCAATACTACACAGCTGTGCAATTCCATAAGGTTAATTAATTTATTTTATCCGAAGATAAATATTCAATTAAATTATTATTCATCTGTTTCATCATATAAATCTTGTTCATCTAGTAGGTTGTCTTCTGCTAAATCATTATCATAAATGTCAATGTTATCATCTAGTATCTCATCATCTTCAAATAATTCATCACTATCTTCATCTAATGAGACTGGATCTCCATTCTCATTTTCTTCTATATATCCGTCTTCTAGTTCCTTTTCTACTAGAACTTCTTCTTCTTTATTCTTTTCTGAATTAAATTCTATTCCTTCATCAATATTTTCTTTAAGTTCTATTTCTTTGTCATCACCTGTATATAATCTCATGTCTAATCCTAATGATTGTAATTCCTTAATTAAGACTTTAAATGTTTCTGGTATACCAGGTTCTGGTACATTTTCTCCTTTAACAATAGCTTCATAGGTTTTTACTCTTCCTATAACATCATCTGATTTAACAGTTAACATTTCTTGTAATGTATGTGCTGCACCATAAGCTTCTAGAGCCCAAACTTCCATTTCTCCAAAACGTTGTCCACCAAATTGAGCTTTTCCTCCTAATGGTTGTTGTGTTACTAATGAGTATGGTCCAGTAGAACGAGCATGTATTTTATCATCTACTAAGTGGTGTAGTTTAAGCATGTACATAACTCCTACTGTTATTGGTTTATCAAATGGCTCACCTGTTCTTCCATCATAAAGGATTGTTTTTCCATCTGGTGAATTTCCTGATTTTTCTAATAATTCTACGATTTCTTCCTCTGAGGCTCCATCAAATACTGGTGTTGATACATTCCATCCCAATGATTTTGCTGCCATTCCTAAGTGAACTTCTAATACTTGACCTAGGTTCATACGAGAAGGTATTCCTAGAGGGTTTAATAGTATATCTACTGGTGTTCCATCTGGCATAAATGGCATATCTTCTGCTGGTAATATTCTTGAGATAACACCTTTATTACCGTGACGTCCTGCCATTTTATCTCCAACAGATATTTTTCTTTTTGTTGCTATATAGCATCTGATTATTTGATTTACTCCAGGACCTAATTCGTCTGAATTATCTCTAGTAAATATTTTTATATCTACTATTGTTCCTGCTTCTCCATGAGGTACTCTTAGAGATGTATCTCTAACTTCTCTTGCTTTTTCCCCAAATATTGCACGAAGCAATCTTTCTTCTGCTGTTAATTCCGTTTCTCCTTTTGGGGTAACTTTACCAACTAATATATCTCCTGGCCTTACTTCCGCACCAATTCTTATAATTCCATTTTCATCTAAGTCCTTTAGGCTATCTTCACCAACATTTGGTATGTCTCGTGTTATTTCTTCTGGACCTAGCTTTGTATCTCGACATTCGCAATCATATTCTTCTATATGTATAGATGTGTAAACATCTTCTTGTACTAATCTTTCACTAATTAGTATAGCATCTTCGTAATTATATCCTTCCCAAGTTGAGAATGCTATTAAAACATTTTTACCTAATGCCATTTCTCCATTCTTTGTTGCAGGTCCATCTGCTATTGCATCACCTTTTTTAACTTTTTCACCTTCAACAACTATAGGTCTTTGATTTATACAAGTTCCACCATTGGTTCTTTTAAATTTACGTAATTTATGAGTTACCGTATTTCCATTTTTATATTTAACTGTTATTGCATCCCCTGTAACTTTTTCAATTGTACCATCATCTTCTGCTAATACTAATATTCCAGAATCTTTTGCTGTTCTATATTCCATACCAGTTCCTACTATTGGAGCCTCTGTTGTCATTAATGGAACTGCTTGACGTTGCATGTTTGCACCCATAAGTGTACGTTTAGCATCATCATGCTCCAAGAAAGGAATCATAGCTGCACCTATTGATACTAATTGTTTTGGTGAAACGTCTACATAGTCAACTTTATCTTTTTCTATCTCTATAATTTCATTTTTATATCTAACTTTTACTCTATTATTTACGAACTCTCCATCTTTTGTTATAGGTTCTTCTGCCTCTGCTATATATTTTCCATCTTCTTTATCTGCACTTAAATATTCAACTATATCTGTTAATTTGTGTGTTTCATGATCTACCTTTCTATATGGTGTTTCAATAAATCCATATTCATTTATAGTTGCAAATGAAGAAAGTGCTGATATAAGTCCTATATTAGGACCTTCTGGAGATTCTATTGGGCATAATCTACCATAATGAGTATAGTGTACGTCACGAACCTCAAATCCCGCTCTTTCTCTAGATAAACCACCAGGTCCTAATGCTGAAATTCTTCTTTTATGTGTTAATTCTGAAAGTGGATTCGTTTGATCCATAAATTGTGATAGTTGAGAGCTTCCAAAGAATTCTCTTATTGCTGATGTTATTGGTTTAGTATTAATCAATGTTTGTGGTGTAACAACATCTAAATCTTGTATTGTCATTCTTTCACGAACAACTCTTTCTAATCTTGTTAAACCAATTCTAAATTGATTTTGTAATAATTCACCAACACATCTAATTCTTCTGTTTCCTAGGTGATCTATATCATCTACTTCTCCTAATCCATATTCAATGTTTAAAAGATAATTTACTGATGATAATATATCTTCTGTCGTTATGTGTTTTGGAACTAATTCATCATATCTTTCTTCTAATATTTTATGTAATTCTTCTTTGCTTGTATTGTCTAAAATATTTTTTAACACTCCATAATTCACTAATTCTTTAAAATGTAAATCACTTATATCTATATCTGTAATAAATTTATGGATGTTTACTGTTCCATTTCCTAATACTCTTACTTTTTTATCATTTATCTTTATATCTACTGCATTTATTCCAGAGTTTTGTATTTCTTCTGCTTTTTCTGCTGAAATCACAGTATCTTTTTCTACTAAGACTTCTCCCGTTTCGGAGTCAATAATATCATCGAATGCAACTCTTCCTGTAATTCTTGTAGCTAAGTTTAATTTCTCATTAAATTTATATCTTCCTACTTTTGCTAAATCATATCTTCTAGGATCAAAGAATAGTCCATTGAATAAATTTCTAGCAGCATCTACAGTTGGAAGTTCTCCTGGTCTTAATTTTTTGTATATTTCTACTATAGCCTCATCTGCTGTTTTTATTGTGTCTTTTTGTATTGTTGCTTTTAGTTTTTCTTCATCACCAAATAGCTCTAATATTTGCTCATCTGTCTCTAGCCCTAAAGCTCTTAATAATGTTGTTACAGGTAATTTTCTTGTTCTATCCACACGTGCATAGAAGATGTCATTACTATCTGTTTCATATTCAATCCAAGCCCCACGAATAGGCATAACTGTAGATGTATATATCTTTTTACCTGTTTTATCAAAAGTATATGCATAATAACAGCCTGGTGAACGTACTAACTGACTTACTACAACTCTTTCTGCCCCATTGATAATGAATGTTCCACTATCTGTCATTAGAGGAAAATCGCCTAAGTAAATCTCTTGTTCTTTAATTTCTCCTGTTTCACGATTTATTAATCTTACTTTTACATGCAATCTTGTTGAGTATGTTGCATCTCTTTCTTTGGATTCTTCTAAAGAATATTTCGTTTTGTCTTCCATATAATAGTCAAAAAATTCTAGAACTAAATTTCCTGAGTAGTCAATAATTGGGGAAATATCTTTTAATACCTCGCCTAATCCTTCTTCTACGAACCAATCATAAGAATCTTTTTGAACTTTTATTAGGTTTGGCATTTCTATAAAATCTCCAACCTTAGCAAAAGTCTTTCTTGAACATTTTTCATATTTAATGTCCTTTACCAATTTGAATCACCTCAATAATAAAATTAAGCAGATTTAAAATATATATCAAAATTAAAAAGTCCCTCTTGTTTATAAAACATTGAAATAATTAAAATTAATACCTGCCCCAATATAATTTTATTTATTTATTTTTTTATAACAATTCCTCTTTTTAATTTTAAATATCAAAACATCAATAAAAAGGTAGGCTAGTCTTTTCTCTAGCATACCCTTTTTATTATTTGATTAAAAAGCAAACTTTATTTTTTTAATCTTAATCACCTTTACCCCTAATGTTTTTAAGATTATTTTTCTCATCAGTACGCTTTATAGCGTAATATCTGTAACATTTTATCATACTTTTTAATCATATGTCAATATTTTTATATTATTATTTTATTTCTTTTAACATACTATATTTACTATAGAAAATTACTCCTGATATACCTGATATTAATATTAGTACTAATACTCCTAATTTTGTTCCTGCATAAGGTATATTAGAATTTTTGTTATTATCTTCTCCTGTATCATTTGAATTACTACTATTACCATTGTTGCTATTACTATTTGATCCGTTATTTCCACTGCTTCCATTTGAACCTGAACCATTCCAATTATTATTGTCATTTGGATTCTCACCTGGAT
>CALXZQ010000050.1 GCA_944393275.1 uncultured Clostridia bacterium | reverse complement strand
AACAAATAAAACTGCCAAAAACTGGTATGTAGAAAAATAATGAAAAAAGCCATTTTAAAAGGAAAAATGGCTTTTTTTCATT
The DNA here is from genome assembly GCA_944393275.1 of uncultured Clostridia bacterium. Taxonomy (GTDB): domain Bacteria; phylum Bacillota; class Clostridia; order TANB77; family CAG-508; genus Merdicola. The sequence continues at coordinate 8,300 of CALXZQ010000050.1, read as the reverse complement.
GACATAATTCTATATAAAATATATAATATTTTAAGAAAAATAACAAAAGATAAATAATATATTAGAAAGGATTGAAGGTATTAATGAAGAATCAAAATAGTAAAAGTAAAATAAATATTAAAATCGTAAAAAAGATAGTACTTACTATTATTGCTATAATATTGATTTCAATAATAGCATATACTGTAAATTATTTTATAAATAAAAGTAAAAGGGAATATTCAATTGAAGAAGTTAAAGAATTTAATTACTATCTAGTGAGACAAGATGGAAAATATGGTGTGATAGATAGAACAGGAAATCTAGTAGTAACAAATGAGTACGAAGATATAATAATACCAAATCCTGAAAAACCACTATTTATATGTATATACAACTATAATTTAGAAAATGGAGAATATGATACTAAAATATTAAATAATGAAGGTAAAGAAATATTTACTGAGTATGAAGAAGTAGAAGCAATTGCATTAAAGAATCTTATAACAGAGGTACCTTATGAGAAGTCTGTGCTAAAATATAAAAAAGATGGAAAATATGGATTAATAGATTATACAGGAAAAGTAATCACAAAACCTATATATGAAGAAATTGACAATCTTTTATATAAAGAAGGGGAATTATTAGTAAAACAAGATGGAAAATATGGAGTTATTAATATTAAAGGAGTAACATTATTAAAACCTGAATATGACAGTATAGCATGCGATGGATATTATAACAATGATTCAAAATACGGAAAAGATGGATATATAGTAAGTGTTAAAACAGATGAAGGATATAGATATGGGTATATAGATTATACAGGTAAGTTGCTATTAAAAATGGAGTATAATGATATATACAGAATTAATAATATAAAAGAAAGCGAAGATATATATTTAGTAACTCAAAGAAATGGTCAATCTGGTTTAATGAAGAATGATAGACAAATATTAAATAATCAATATCAAAGTATAGAATTTGATGATCAGACAGAACTTCTAATTCTAGAGAAAAATAAAAAGTACGGTATTTCAAAATTGAGTGGAACGTCAATATTGGGAATTGACTATACAAGTATCACAATAGAAGGAATATATATTTATGCAGATAAAGATAATCAATCTACTATATATGATTTAAATGGTAATAAGCAATCAACAATTAAATTTAAAGATATAATTGATATAGAAAAACAAGATGTAAAAATAACAGTAGATATAAACGGAAAATACGGAATGATAGATGAAAATGGAAAAATAATTGTTAGTAATAAATATTATTATTTAGAACAATTATTTGATAAATATTTTATAGCAGTTGCTGAAGAAGGAAAAGTAGGAATTATAGACAATAGAGATGATGAAATATTACCAATAAATTATGATGTAATTCAAAGAATAGGAAATACAAATTTAATTGAGGCATACAATAAAACAACAGGAATATTAGAAATATATGATAATACAATTACAAAACTAGCAAATTTAGATAATGCTACAATGCAACAAGAAGATAATTATATAAAGCTATATTCTGATACTGATACAATTTATTTAGGATTAGATGGAAAGGAAATTAAAAATACAGAAGTATTTCCTAATAATGAGTTATATGCAGTAAAACAAAATGGAAAATGGGGATTTGCTGATAAAAGTGGTAATATAAAAGTAGAATGTATTTATGATAAAGTTACAGATCTAAATAAATACGGATTCGCAGGAATAAGGCTTGGTAATAAATGGGGAGTAGTAAATAAATCTGGAGAAATTATAGTAGAACCTAAATATACTTTAGATAGTGAAAATGGAGAACCAGATTTTATTGGACAATATTATAAAGTAGTTAGTGGATATAGTGAAATATATTATACAAATGAATTAAGTGATATAGAAGAATAAAACAAAATAAGTATTGCTTCGAATTGAATGTTCGAGGCAATCTTAATTTAAAAGGAGAAAAAAATGAATAATGAATTTATAATAAATGAGAATTTACAAAAATTAATAGATGAGACAGAGTTAGAGATAAAAGGACAATTAGAAAAAATAGATAAAGTATCTTTATTAAATAGTATGAAAGTATTAAAAGCTTTTCAAGATAACAATATTTCAGATATGCACTTTAATAGCACAACAGGTTATGGATATAATGATATAGGAAGAGATACGATTGAAAAGTTATTTTCTCAAGTTTTAAAGGCAGAAGATAGTTTGGTAAGAAGCCAATTTATATCAGGAACGCATGCTTTAACAGTAGCATTGTTTGCCTTATTAAGACCAGGAGATACAATGCTTAGTATTACTGGAAAACCATATGACACATTAGATGAAGTAATTGGAATAGTAGACAATCCAAGTTCACTAAAATCATATAATATAAATTTTAAACAAATAGATTTAATAGAAGACGATTTTGATTATGAAAAAATTCAAGAAGCATTAAAAAATGAAAAAATAAAGTTGATTGAAATTCAAAGATCTCGTGGATATGCGGTAAGAAAAAGTATAACAATAGATAAAGTAGAAAAAGTTATACAAAAAATAAGAGAAATAGATAAAGATGTAATAATTATGATAGATAATTGTTATTGTGAATTTGTAGGAGAAAAAGAGCCATTAGAAGTTGGAGCAGATATAATAGTTGGATCATTAATAAAAAATCTAGGTGGAGGGATTGCACCAAATGGTGCTTATATAGCAGGTAGAAAAGATTTAGTACATCTTGCAGGAGAGAGACTTACAGCACCAGGAGAAGGAAAAGAAGTAGGACCAACATTAGGTATAAATAAATCAATATTACAGGGATTATTTTTTGCACCAAGTGTTGTTGCAAGTAGTTTAAAAACAGCAGTATTTACAAGTAATATATTACAAAAATTAGGATACGAAGTAGAACCATTATATACAGATGAAAGAGCAGATATTGTTCAAACAATTAGATTTGGAAATGAAAAAGATATAATAAGATATTGCCAAGGAATACAAATGGGGTCTCCAATAGATTCTAATTCAATTCCAGAACCTTGGGATATGCCAGGATACACAGATAAAATAATAATGGCAGCTGGAGCATTTACGCAAGGGTCATCAATAGAATTATCTTGTGATGGACCAATAAGACCACCATATATAGCATTTCAACAAGGAGGATTGACATATGAATATGGAAAATTAGGTGTAATAAAAGCAATTGAAAACTTAAAAAAATAATAAGGGTAGGGATATGGAAGTAGTAATAATAGGAGGAGGACCAGCAGGAATGATAGCTGGCATAACTGCTGCAAAAGAAGGAAATAAAGTTACAATATTAGAAAAAATGAATACGTTAGGGAGAAAATTGCTAATTACAGGCAAAGGAAGATGCAATATAACAAGTAGTTTAGACATATCAGAATTTATTAATAATGTACCTGGAAATGGTAAGTTCCTTTATAGCGTATTTCAGAAATATACCAACAAAGATATATTAAAGTTGTTAAATGAAAATGGTGTCGCCACTAAAGTGGAAAGAGGAAATAGAGTATTTCCGGTATCTGATAAATCACAAGATGTATTAAATGCTCTTATAAAAGAACTAAATAAAAATAAAGTAAAAATAATAACGAAAGCGAGAGTCTATGAAATTTGTACAGAAAACAGAAAGATAGTATCAGTAAAGTATATAGACGAATGTAATAACGAAACCAAATTAAGAGCAGATAAAGTGATTTTAGCAACTGGAGGAAAGAGTTATCCTCTCACTGGTTCAACAGGCGATGGGTATGAAATGGCAAAAAAATTAGGACATACAATTACAAAAATAATGCCATCTTTAGTACCTCTAGAATGTAGAAATGAAGACTTAGAACTGTGCAAGTCTATGCAGGGATTATCTCTAAAAAATGTAGGAATGAAATTAGTAAATCTTCAAAATAGTAAAATAATTTATGAAGATTTTGGTGAATTATTATTTACCCATTTTGGAGTATCAGGTCCTACTATATTAAGTAGTTCAGCACATTTATTAAGATATAAAAATATAGATAACTTATTGAAATCTGGTCAGGTAAAGTTACAAATAGATTTAAAACCTGCATTAGATTTTGAAAAATTAAATGCAAGAGTTTTAAGAGATTTTGAAAAAGAAAAAAATAAATTATTTAAGAATAGTCTAGATGAGTTACTACCTAAAAAGCTGATAAAACCAATTATAAAATTATCTAAAATTAATCCGGATAAACAGGTAAATTCTATCACTAAGAAAGAAAGGGAAGAATTAATAGAATTAATTAAGAACTTTACAATTACAATAGCTGGATTTAGACCTATTGAGGAAGCAATCATAACAAGTGGAGGAGTAGACATAAAGGAAATTAACCCTAAAACCATGGAATCAAAAATAATAAAGAATTTGTATTTTGCAGGAGAAATAATAGATGTAGATGCATATACAGGAGGATTTAATTTGCAAATTGCATATTCTACAGGATATGTAGCAGGAAAGCTATATGAATAAAGGAGAAGTATGGAAGAATTTGTAACTATAAATAATAATGCTACTGCTGAAATAGTAGAGAAAAAGTCAAAGTTTATTGGTAACATATATTATGTAGAAAGTAAAGAAGAAGCAGAAGAAAAACTAAAAGAGACAAGACAAAAGTATAGTGATGCTAGACATAATTGTTATGCCTATAGAGTAATATCAGATGGTGCATTAGTAGAAAGAGCAAGTGATGATGGTGAACCATCAGGTACAGCGGGAGGACCAATGCTTAATATTCTTCAAAAAAATAATTTATGCAATGTTTTAATAGTAGTTACAAGATATTTTGGTGGTATTTTGTTAGGAACAGGGGGATTAGTAAAAGCATATTCTGAAGCTACAAATAAAGCATTAGAGCTTACAGAAAAAATAGAAAAAGAAAAGGGAAGCATTGCAGAAATAATATTAGAATATAAATATTTGGAAATATTTAAACATTATTGCAAAAATCAAAATATAAATATAATAAATATAGACTATGGAGAAGAAATTAAAATATTAATAGAGTTAAACACGAAACAAGAAGAAATATTAATGAAAAATCAAGATGAATTTAAGTTTAAAATGTTGAATTGTAGAATTGTGTCGAAAAAATATATACGAAAAATTCGTTGATATTCCTAGTATTACAGACAATATTGGCATAAAACGCTATAAATTGCTTGAAATTGATTATAAAACAGAATATAATCGAAAATGTAAATTATTTACAATTTTAAATACTAGGGAGGAAAAAAAGGTGAAAGATAAAATTACCATTTTAATTGCGGATGACAATCTAGAGTTTGCTAGAACTCTAAACAGCTATCTTGAGAAAGAAGATGATGTGCAGGTTATTGGAATTGCCAAAGATGGAAATGAAGCATTTGAAATAATACAAGGAACACATCCTGATATTGTATTATTAGATGTAATAATGCCTCATTTAGACGGATTAGGTGTTTTAGAAAAAATAAATGAATCAGACATGTCTAAAAAACCAATCTGTATAATGATTTCAGCAGTAGGTCAAGACAAAATAACTCAAAAAGCAGTAAATTTAGGAGCACAATATTATATTGTAAAACCATTTGAAATAGGGATTTTAATTAAAAGAATAAAAGAAATGAAATATTATCAGCCAACAGCACAAAGAAATAATAATTTTATAGGAAGAGAAATTAAGGCAAAATACATAGATATAGAGATGCAAAATAGAAATAGTGAAGAAAATCTAGAAGCATTAGTAACAAATATTATACATGAGGTAGGAGTTCCAGCCCATATAAAAGGATACCAATACCTAAGAGAAGCAATAATGATGGTAGTAAATGATATAGATGTAATAAATCAAATAACAAAACAATTATATCCAGATATAGCACAAAAATATAAAACAACCCCAAGTAGAGTAGAACGTGCAATTCGTCATGCAATAGAAGTTGCATGGGGAAGAGGCCAAGCAGAAGCGGTAGAAAGTATTTTTGGATATACAGTTTCTGCAAGTAAAGGAAAACCAACTAATAGTGAATTTATAGCAATGATTGCTGATAAATTAAGGTTGGAATTAAAAAGTGCATAAGGTACAGAAATGTATTGACTATAATAACATTCTATATCCTAATTAATAAATAGTAAATGAACATAAATAAAAACCTAGAGTACAAATTTAAGTACAAATCTAGGTTCTTTTTTGTATTAAATTTAAATTTTTTTTAATAAAAACATAAGATTAATACAACGTGATTGATATCTTTTCATTAAATAAAATATGTAAACCATATTATGTATTCCTTCATATACTACTAATGGGGGATATTATGAATTGTTGTTGTGAACAAAATAAAATAATAAAAGTAATTAATGTATTATTTATCTTTTTAATTATAAGTGCAATCATTGTTGTAGTAATAATTGCAAACAATATGAGTAATGAAAAAAATATTTTAGTAGCTATTGCAGTAAATGGAGATAATACTCAGTTGGGTACAACTACTATTAAATTTAGCCAAAATGATATTGTGATAGGAAACGCTCTATCACATGTAGAAGGCACAGATACAATTTCTATTAATGAATCAGGAATTTACCAAATTTCGTATCAATTATTTGGAATAAAAGAAGGGGCAGGTTCTTTTAATTTTAATGCTGCATTATTAATAAATGATATTGTAGTGGATAGTACTTTTAATGACGGACCTGTATTAGAGGATTTAGTAAATAATCGAATTACATTAACAAGTACTGTTATATTAAGACTAAATGCAGGTGATACATTAAAACTATCAGGAATATCTATTGAAGATATTATGTATCAAAAGGCAAGAATTGATATTGAAAAAATATAACCACTTTATTGGTGTAAACTCTCGATTTTTATCGAGAGTTTTGCTAATATATAAATAAATGAAAATGTAGGTATCATTTGCATTTTAAAAGTTATTATTGTAATATATAAGTACATGAGTGGCATGTGATTCAAGGAAACTAACTTATAGAGGTGAAATATTATGATATTAAAAAATATAACAATTGGATTAATCATATTAGGAATAGTATTTATCTTACTAGGATTAATTCTTAAACGCAAAAAAATAAAGTATATAGGAATTACAATATTTGCTGTAATCATTGTGTTTTGGATAGGCTTCTATATATGGGCTATATATGATGCTAGTACGGAATATGAGAGACGATTTGGAAATGAAACGACTAATAATGATTATAAAGTAGAATCAAATGAAGAAGATAAAACAGACAAACCTATAAATGAGGAAATTTTAAAAAATGGTGCAATAACTAAAATAGAAAATAATAATATATATTATAAAGATAGAAATGATAATGAAAATGTGATAAAAAATGCAGATGAAATTGGATACATAGATGCAAGAACTGCAGAGATATATAGCTTTGACAGTATAAAGGTTGGATATTATATTGATAAAGACAATGAGCAAAGTTATAAAATTTTTAAAAATGTATTAGGTGAAGATCTAAAAAAAGAACTTTTAATTAGTTTATCACTACCAGATAATGTGAATATGATGAGAACTCAAATAGAAGGAATAAAAGAAGTAGAGCAACTAGGTAATAATGAAGCAATTGTAACATTTATAATTTCAGATATTATTAGCTCTGAATATTATCCTGATATAAATGATGAGGAACATAAATTTGAAGTAAAACTTAAAGTTACAAATGATACAAAATATAATACAAGATTTCACGACAATATAACTTATAATGCTGAAACGATAGAAGAAGCAAGATCATTTATGATATATATAAGACTAGATGAAAATACACTAAATAATGAATATCCTGAAATTACAACATTTGATGCATACAGTAATTAATATACTTTTTAAAATCTTAAATATTGCTTTTAAATTTATAGATGTTATGATATTATAAAATATATAGTAACAATAATTGAAAAATAAAAAGGAGGAAGAACTATGTTTATACTAATATTTTTAGTATTTTTTGTAATTGGATATGCAGCAGCAGCATCAGTAATGGGAGCAATTTCATATGCAATAGGAAGTTCAAAGGGATTAAAATATTCTTTCTGGTGGGGATTTGGATTAGGAATAATAGGTATAATAGTTGTAGCATGTCTAGAACCAGCTAAAGAAGAACCTATAGTTGTAAAAAGTAATGAGCAAACAGAAACTACAGAAAAAGTTGAAGAAACAGAGAAAATAGAGTCAATAGAAAATAAAGAAGAAAAACAAGAAGAAAAACAAGAAGAAAAACAAGAAGAAAATAAGGAAAACTAAGAGAAACTCTAATTGTTATATAATTAAAAC
>CALXZQ010000049.1 GCA_944393275.1 uncultured Clostridia bacterium | reverse complement strand
AAAACCTCCCTTTATATTTCAACTTTTGTTTTTTTCTTTCATATTATACAATGAAAGGAGTTATTTTATGGCAAGAATAATTGTATTTAATAATGATTCTGATAGAATGGAAAATTACTATAGAGGTGAAAGTGAAGCTATGCCTTATATTACCGATAGAACATTAACTGTTCGAGAATTCAGAGGTTCTAGTAGAAGCAATATCTTATGGACTACCAAAAGAGCTATGCAAAGTTGGAATAGACAAAGAAGTCTTTATGGTGGACCTATTCCTGTAGGGTATGCTTTTAAAAGACCATATGAGGGTGGGCATGGAAACCAGAGTCAGCATTATGCAGGTGTTGCATTTGATGTTGGTCAAAGGTTGTCTCAAGCACAACGAAATAGAATTTGGCAAGTTGCTAGTACTGGAATTTGGAGTTTTGTTGAGCCATTATCTCTTACACCAACTTGGGTTCATTTTGATAAGAGATTTGGATCTCCTGCATGTTCAACTGGCGGTTTTCCGTTAATAAGGCGAGGTAGTATAAGTACCTATGTTTTAATTGCACAAGATGACTTAAATACATTAGGCTACCCAACTGGTGGATTAGATGGTATCTTTGGAGCTGCTACTCAGAATGCTGTAAGAAACTACCAACAATCTCGTGGATTAGCTGTAGATGGTATAGTTGGTTGTAATACTTGGCGTTCACTTCAAGAAGATGTTGTAGGTCGTGGTGCTACTTCTACTACTATAAATTAGGTTTTAAATAAGATTTTGTTTTTTGCAAAATCTTATTTAATTATTATATCTTTCCTCTAGTGCTTCCAATTTTTCTCTTGGCTCAAATACTTTAATATAGTATGGTGATATCGTTTTTATAACACTATCTATATATATCATATTTCCATCTTTGTCTAATACTCTTAGGTTTGGAAATGTTCTTAGCATTACTTCATCATTTAAATATTTGTCTACATAATTTCTCACATATTTATTATTTTCATATAATGTAGTATAAGTCTGTGCATATTTTTCTATACCTTGAAGTTCTAGATTATAATTTTTTTGAAGTCTAACATAAAATAACTGCAATGCTATGGCCGTATATATACAATCTATAAATAAAAAGACTATCATTGCACTTACTATCCCTCGCAGCAATTTTGTTTTATTCTTAAATACCTCTTTTAATTTATCAATTAATTTATCTACTTTTACATTTACATATGATATTAGGTAAATTGCTAATATTCCCCAAAACAAGGAATAGAATGCACATATTCTCCCATTAATATTTAATGGTTCTCCTGAATAATCCCACCATTTAACGTGAAGGACAACTTCTCCAAATACACTAATAATGTATTCAACTATAGAACCTATTATATATCCTCCAAAGAATAATGTATAATTATTCTTTTTAAAATGTTGAAGTGGTAATATCATAGACACTGCGCCCAGTCCATATATTGCGCAGAATGGCCCTATAATAAAACTTTTTCTGCTTTCTATTACTCCTTTTGTTAATAATCCAAATAATGTTTCTATTACATAGCCTAATACACTATATATTATAAAATATGCAAAGATTATCCATATAGAAATACCTGCTATTGTAAAACCTTTACTTTTTTTATTCTTCACTTTATTTTCTTCTTCGGCTATTTCTTCAACCCTTTTTTCCATATTTTCTCCTTTTTATAAATTAATAAAATTCTACCATAATAACATTTATACTTCAACCAAAATATTTATAATTTGGATAGGATTTACAATATTATTATTTTATGCTATAATGTGTTATGTTATGTAAATTCAAGACAATAATTATTAAAATATAGGAGGATTTATGCAACAGCAAACTGATAATAGTGAATGCAAAGCATTAGTTGTTAGAAAAACATTATCATATAAACAATCATTATTATTATATTTTTATACATATTCATTTTTAGGTTGGGTTTTAGAAACAATTTATGCATTTTGCATACTTGGTGGTTTTACAAAACGTGGTTTTTTGTTTTTACCAGTTTGTCCTATTTATGGATTTGGTGCAATAATAATGCTTTTATTTATTAGTAAATATAAAGATAATTCCATAAAGAATTTTTTCGTATCTGCAATAATATTTTCTGCATTTGAGTATCTAGCTGGATTTGCACTAGATGCGTTATTTAAGATACGTTTATGGGATTATACTAATGATTTTTTTAATATAAATGGTAGAATAAGTATTTTATATACACTATTCTGGGGAGTTACTGGCCTTGTATTTATAAATCAAATACACCCATTTGTAGAAAAATTAGTTAAAAAGTTTTTAAATAAATTTAATCCCATATTCCACACTAAAATATTAACAATAATAACAATAATATTTCTCTCAGATGTTGTTCTTTCATCTATAAGATATTTAAATTTAATGTAATTAAAAAAAGGAAGAAACTAATACAATAGCTTCTTCCTTATAATTTTATTATCTATTTAAACACTGTTTTTTACAAGTACTATTTTCTATTTTCTTAATTATATCTTCAGAAATTTCTTCAACACTATTAACTTGTATTCCTCTTACAAGTCCTGTTTCGATGCCTTTACTGTTTACAAAAATTGTATTTAAACCTTCTTCTTGTGCTCTTTGGATATCTAAATATATATCATCACCAATCATTATGCATTCACTTGCTTGTTTATCTCCACAAGCACTTAAGTATGCCTGTTTATTAGGTTTTATACATTGTTCTCCATAACATTCTTTAAAATATTTTCCTATTCCCATATTATTTAATCTATTTAATTGTGATTCTGCAAAATAGTTTGTCAATAAAACCAACTCATATTTTTGCGATAATCGGTCTATAGTATTTATTAATAATTCATTTCTATTAGGTATAGCACTTTTTAATTCTTCAAAAAAAATAGTCACAAAGTCATCTGGTAACCTTCTATCTACTATATTTCTCATATGTTCCGTGTAGGCTGAAAAATTATAACTATCATTTAAATTTTCATACGTTTTTATAGCTTCTAGAAATAACCTTACAGTATTCCCCGAATATATACCTATTTTTTTCAATGTTTTTTCAATAGCTCCAATAAAGTTTACTTTTGTAATTAAAGTTCCATCTACATCGAAGATTAGCCTTTTTATCATACTTTTCATCTCACTTTTATTAATAAGTATTATTTCTTTTTACTTATTGCTAAACCATCTCCTACTTCTAAAATCTCTGTTTTAAAATCAGGATCTTCTGTAGTCAATTTTATATATTCTCTTAAATTTCTTACTGCTGTACGTTGTTTATGCTTGTTATAATCACCTAATACATAACCCTTATATAAAATATTATCGGCTATAATTATTCCATTAGATTTTAACATCCTTTTAGCTTGCTGTAGGAAAAACGGATATTTTCCCTTGGCAGCATCTATAAATATCATATCATACTTACCATTCATAGTTGGCAGGATTTCTACCGCATCTCCTTCAAGAATATTTATTTTATCTTCTACTTCAGCTTTTTTTATATTTTCTTTTGCCTGTATTACTCTTTCTTTATCTCTTTCTATTGTATCTATATACCCAGTATCGCTTAAATAGTCAGAAAAACAAATAGCAGAATATCCTACAGCTGTTCCTATTTCTAGTATTGTATTTAACTTGTTTTCCTCTAGTATTTTATTTATTACTTCTAGAGTATCATCCATAATAATTGGAATATGGTCTTCTAATGCTTTTTGTTTTATTTTTAATAACTCTTCTCTGTTCATTGTTGTGTTCTTCTTGCTTCTCTTTCTCTAGTTTTGGTATCTAGAATTTTCTTTCTTAATCTTATAGATAAAGGAGTAACTTCTACTAATTCATCATCTTGTATAAATTCTATTGCTTTTTCTAAAGACATTTGAATTGGTGGGACTAGTCTTAAAGCATCATCCGAACCAGAAGCTCTAGTATTAGTTAAGTGTTTTTCTTTACATACATTTATAGTTAAGTCTTCACTTCTAGAGTTTAGTCCAACAATCATTCCTTCATATACTTCTACACCAGGCCCAATAAATAGTTCTCCTTTGTCTTGTGCATTATATAATCCATAAGTTACAGATTTTCCTGCCTCAAATGCAACTATAGCTCCTCTTACTCTAGATACTACTTCACCCTTGTATGGTTCGTATGAGTCAAATATATGGTTCATTATTCCTACACCTTTTGTGTCCGTTAGGAATTCAGTTCTATATCCTATTAATCCTCTTGCAGGTATTTTAAACTCTATTTTAGTATGACCTTCTTCTGCTGGTTCCATATTAATCATTTCAGCTTTTCTTCTACCTAGTTTTTCTATTACACTTCCTATACAATCATCTGGAACATTTACAACAAGTCTTTCTATTGGTTCACATTTTATTCCATTAATTTCTTTAATAATAACTTTTGGACGTGATACCAATAATTCAAATCCTTCTCTTCTCATTGTTTCTATTAATACAGATAAATGTAATTCTCCCCTTCCTGAAACTTCAAATGAATCTGGAGAATCTGTTTCTTTTACTCTTAGGCTAACATTTTTTTCAAGTTCTTTATATAGTCTATCTCTTATATGTCTAGATGTTATAAATTGTCCCTCTCTTCCTGCTAGTGGTCCATTATTTACACTAAATGTCATTGAGACTGTTGGTTCATCTATATCTATAAAGTCTATTTTTTCTGGATGATTTACATCACATATTGTATCACCAATATTAATATCTGAAATGCCTGATACTTCTATAATGTCTCCTGCTTTTACTTCTTCTACCTCAACTTTGTTTAACCCAACATGAGTATATAGTTTTGCTATCCTTGCATTTACTAACTTATCATCTTTTTTACAAATTACTATTGGAGAGTTAGCTTTTATAATTCCTCTTTCCAATCTTCCTACAGCTATTCTTCCAACATAATCGTCATAATCTATGTTGGTTACTAGCATTTGAACTGGACCATCTTCATCACAAGCTGGTGGATTTATTTCATTTATTATTGTTTCAAATATACAATTAATATTATCAGATTCATCTGATAAATTCATTTTTGCTATTCCATTTTTTGCTGATGCATATATAACTGGAAAGTCTAATTGTTCATCCGTTGCATTTAGCTCTATAAATAGTTCAATTACTTGATCTACCACCTTTTCAGGATTTGAACCTGGCCTATCTATTTTGTTTATTACAACTATAGGTTTTAAATTTAGTGCTAAAGATTTTTTTAAAACTTCTCTAGTTTGTGGCATAGGTCCCTCAAATGCATCTACTAATAGCAAAACACCATCTACTGTTTTTAAAACTCTTTCAACTTCCCCTCCAAAGTCTGCATGTCCTGGAGTATCTACTATATTTATCTTAACACCATTATACATAACTGATGTGTTTTTAGATAAGATTGTTATTCCTCTTTCTTTTTCTAGATCGTTTGAATCCATTATTCTTTCTGCCACTTGTTCATTTTCTCTAAATATATGGCTTTGTTTTAAAAGTGCGTCAACTAATGTTGTTTTTCCATGGTCAACGTGTGCAATAATAGCTATATTTCTTATTTTATCGTTTATCATTTTCTAACCCCTCATATATTAAATCTCTTCTTTATATTCATTGCTTGTTCCTTCAAGCTCTTTTATAGTTAATTCTATTTTTTTGTTTTCTTCATCAATGTTTAATATTTTAGCATTAACTTTTTGACCTAATCTCAATTCTTCTTCTGGTTTAGTTATTCTTCTTTCTGCTATTTGTGAAATATGTACTAGTCCTTCTACCCCTGGCTCTAATTCAACAAATGCTCCAAAAGGCATTAATTTTACTACTTTAACTCTTACAATATCATTAATATGATATTTATCTTTAACTTTTTCCCAAGGATTTGGTCCTTTCCCTAAATATGTTAATTTTATTCTTTTATTTTCTTTATCAACATCTATTGCTTGAACTTTTATTTTTTGACCAACTGTTAGGATATCGTTTGGATTTTTATTCTTCTCCCATGTCATTTCTGATATATGCAATAATCCTTGAACAACACCTAAATCTATAAATGCTCCATAAGCACTTAAACTTGCTACTATACCTTCACATTCTGTTCCAACTTCAATATTATTCCAGAATTCTTCAGATTTTCTTTTATTTTCCTCATCTTTTATAGCTTTTACAGAACCTATAATTCTTTTAGCTTTAAAATCACATTCTATTAATTTTAATTGAACTTCTTTATTTTTATAATCTTCTATATTTTCATTTCTCGTTATTCCTGATAAAGATAGAGGAATAAATATACGTATTCCTTTATAATTTGCAATAAATCCTTTATCTGTAACTTCAGTTATTTTTATATTTAAAGTTTCACTATTTTTAGACTTCTCTTCTAATTCTGCTTTAGCAATTTTTGCTTTAATTCTTTTACAAGATAATAATACATTCCCTACGCCATCATTCATTTTAATTACTTCTGCTGTTATAGTATCTCCTACTTTTACTTCTTCACTCGGATTGTCATTATCATCATAAGAATATTCTTGTTTTGGTATGATACCATCAGCTTTATAGCCTAAATCTACTATTATTTCTTCTTTTGGTGTTATTTCTATTATCTTTCCTGTAACTTCTTTATCTAATTTAATCTCTTTTAATGAATCTTTTAATAATTCCTCAAAATTTTCTTCTGACATATTTCCACCTTCCTAAATTTCTCTTTCTTTTGTAAGTTTCAATTTCTTATTAAATAAACGACGTTTTCTTTTGAAAACGTCTATATTCGTACAATATTATATATTACTGTTCTTGTTTTGTCAACATAATTATGTTATCCATTATTTCTTTACTTACTCTTGCTAATGTCTCTTTATCAGGATTTTTTGATACTAGATTACTATAGTCTAATGGTTTGCCATAATTAACATATACTTTCTCTCCCGGTTTACTTCCACCTACTATACCTACAGGTTGTATCTTGGCTCCTGTCTTCAATGCAAAAAATGCTGCACCCTCTTTTACATCTTCTCCTTTAGCTAGACCATTCCTAGTTCCCTCTGGAAACATAGCAAATGCTTCATCTGCTTTTAATCCCTTTAATGTTGTTTTTAAAGCCGTAATATCTTTATGATCTCTTTTAACTGCTACAGCATTAAAAGCCCAACCGAGTAATGCCAAGAACTTATTTTCATACAATTCTTCTTTTGCTAAGAAACGAACATTCCTACCGCAAGTTATTACTATTAGTGGCGGGTCTAAATATGTTCTGTGATTACCACAAAAAATTACTGGACCTTTTTTTACTCTTAGTTTCTTACCTGTTACTTTCATTCTATATACTACTTTACAATATAGAGTAATTGCTGTTCTTACTATTACCCTTACTATCATTTTAATAAAGTTCACCATATTCTTTTTCTCCTATTTCATTTTTGAATTTACTATATCACAAATTTTATCTACTACTTCATCAATACTAAGATTACTTGAATCTATATATATAGCATCTTCTGCTTTTCTTAGAGGATCCATTTCTCTTTCTGTTTCCAATTTATGTCTTTCTATTATTGAATTTAAGACTTCTTCATAACTTATCTTTAATCCTTTTTCTAAGTCTTGTTTATATCTTCTTTTAGCTCTTTCTTCTACTGATGCATCTAAATATATTTTCACATCTGCATTAGGAAATACTGCTGTACCAATATCTCTTCCTTCCATAATTATATTTCCAAGCTCAGGCATTTTCTTTAATTTTTTATTTATACTTTCTCTTACTATCCTTATTGCTGCATATTTTGCTACATATTCATCAACTTCTGGTGTCCTTATTTTTTCTGTAACATCTTTCTGATTTAAAAATACTTGTTGCTTACTATCTTGCCTTTTTAATTCTATATTTAAATTTTTCTCAAGCATATTATCTAATTTTTCCAGCTCATCTATGTCTATTCCATTTTCTAATGCTTTTAATGTTACACATCTATACATTGCCCCTGTATCAATATTAATAAATCCAAGTCTTTCTGCTACTTTTTTTGTTACTGTACCTTTTCCACTTCCTGCTGGTCCATCTATTGCAATTATAAATGACATATTATTTTCCACCTTTTCTTTTATCTTCTGGTATATGTATACCTTTAATAACAATTTCTATAGATTGCACATCCATTGTTGTTATTTTGCTTATCTCTTTTATGACTTTACTTTTAAAATTCTCAACTGATTCCACTACATTATATCCGTATTCTACCATAACTTCTAGATATATGTATGGACCAGATTCTCTACTTTCGGCTCTTGTTTTTAATACTTTATATATGGTTTTTTCTTTTTGTGCTAGATATTCTGTTATTTGTCTAAATACTGTATCTGATATTGTAAAATTTCCTAAATAACTAAAAGTAGGTCTTATAAT
>CALXZQ010000048.1 GCA_944393275.1 uncultured Clostridia bacterium | reverse complement strand
CTAACACGGATTTTAGAGACTACAGTATTCTGTGGTCTCTTGATTTGTTTATTATTAATTTTATAATTAGTTCTGCTATTTCGTTCCATAGTTCTCCTTGTGGCTCTCCTTGTGTTAATTAATTATTTATAATATATATAATACTTATTTTATATATATACAATTTCAGGCATATTACATAATCTTAGTTTTCTTACGGTTCTGACTTTTCAGACATTTTTGTCATTTTATTATCTTTTTTTTATTTATATTATTACAATCTTTTACATTATTCCCGTTTTTTCTTTATTCCGTAGCTTTTTGCAATTAATATTAATAGATAGGTTAATTATTTACACAATAAAAAGCCTACATCAAAATGTAGACTTTCTAATCTTTTATTATCAATTTTAATTTTTTTATCCTTTTTACTACTTTCTTTAAATTTATGATATAATATTTTTTTATTACAAAAGATAAGGAGAATTAATATGGATGAAATTGAGGGGAATATAGTAGGTAATATTAGCATTAAGGTTTGTAAAACAAATTTAGGAAAACATTTCTTTTTACTACAAGCAGATAATGAAGATGTTTTACCTATGCTTGATTTTGTTGAGGATATTTTAATAAAATATTAAAGCTTCATGGATTATAAATTTCATATTAGTTATTTAGAATTAATTTATATAATTAATTCTATTTTCTATATAAGAAAAAACGTCGATTTTTCAACGTTTATCAGATGTCTTATATTTAATTAATTATTATAAATTTTCTATGATACTTTTTTGATATTCTTTATATTTATTTTTAAATTCTTCTTTTATGTCTTGTGGTAAATCACATACTTTTCTTCCCAACTTTGTCTGTGTTCCTGTATATATTTTTGTAGTCTTTATAACAGATTCTTTTGTTAATCCTATTTCTAATGCTCTGTTTTCTTTTATTAAAACATCATATTTCCCACATGAAGCAGATGAAGAAATAATAACATAATTAATATCTATAAATTTCAATCCATTTTCTTCATCATCACCAATTACTAAAACAGGTCTTACCTTTTCTAGATTATCATTTGGCTTTGTCGCTTTGTATGTCCATATTTCTCCTATCATTAGTCCCATTCCTCCATTTCTGGTTGAAAAACTTCATTTATAAAATAATTTGCAATACTTTCTTTTGATATTGTTTTATCGCTTCTTTCATCTGGGTCTAATCCTTCTCGTGATAAAATCCATGGCTCCTGTTCATGACTTATTTTTTCTAGATATTTTGCATCATATTTTCCGAAATTCTTTATAACATAATTAATTACATCTTTAGCTTCATTATCTAACTCTTCAACTTCGAAATTAGTATTTATTGAATTATATTGATAATTTTTAAACATATCATATACTTCTCTAACTACTGGTCCATGAACCCAGCCTTCTAAATCTTCTTTAAATAGTGGCCTATCGTAAAAAGCATAAGAATAACCTTGCGCTAAATACAATAATTTTTGTAATTTTAAAGGTTCTGGATGTATTTCATTTATAATCCATTTTGCTATTGTTAAAGCATCATATATTATTCCCATCTTAATACCTCCTTACTATTATTATATGAACGTATTATATATTATACTATAACTTTATGTAAATTTCAATATTACATTTGTTCACATTTTCTGTAATGATTTTATCACAGTAAGAAGTAAAGTCAATGATTTGTTATAAAATATTATAAAAATTATTGATAATGGAGGTATTTTTATTATGAAGTATGTTGCTTGCTATCGTAGAATTTCGGCTAATGAGCAAAAGTTAAGTATGTGTTTTTTCAATATAAGCACAAAAAGATGCATTAGAAAAGTATTGTAATGAAAATAAATATAAATATGAGTTTTATATTGATGAGGGAATTTCCGCTTCTTCAATGAAAAAAAGAAAATCTTTGAATGAGACGCCCAGTAAATCTAATGCTTTTGATATGTGAAGGCGATATATGAAGATGATATTGACACTTCAACAACAGACGGAACTTTTATGTTTAATTTAAAAGTGTCATTAGCTCAAAGAGAGATTGGTAAAACCTCAGAAAGAATTAAATTCGTGTTTCAACATAAGCATGAAAAATGAGAAATTACATCTGGTGTTAAGAAATATGGATATGATATAAGTTGATAAACATTATGTCATAAACAAAGAAGAATCCGAGAATATTAAAAATCTATATAAATATTTTATAAACGTAAATGATAGTAATATTAGAAAGATATACACATATTTTGTTGGGCATTTTAAAGGAAAAGGACGATGAGATATGCATGCGACCATTCATGTAGATATAAAGTAAATTCTACAGAAAAGAAATGCGATAACATTATAACTATAAGGGAAGATTATATAGATAATAGTAAAAAGATACTTATTATTGAGAAAAATTCAAAAAATAAAAGAGATTACATTTTTGTAATCCCTTTATTTTTAGGCATTCTGCTATAGATGTTTGTTTTATGTTAATCGTTCGCTATTTCTGGAGCTTCAACAGGGCATACACCTGCACAAGTTCCACAATCTATACAAGAATTTGCATCTATAACAAATTTACTATCTCCTTGTGATATACATCCTACAGGACATTCTGCTGCACATGCTCCACAGCTTATGCATTTGTCTGTTATTTTATATGCCATTTAAATCACCACCTTCCAAATTCATTATTATTTAATTACTAGATTATTTCATCATTTTCACTGTTATTTTCTTCTATTGCTTCTAATCTTTCAAGTTGTTCTAATTCTTTTTTATTTTCTTCTTCTTCTGGATCATATTCTTCTTTATCTGCATTTTTAATGATTTTTAAATCTTTTGCATCATACTTTTTATAAAAGTAACCATCCCCATCACTGAATTTTATTCTTACTTTTTCTTTTAGTATTTCTACTGAATCTACTACTCCTTCACCGTCTTCAGTTTTAACAATTGCTCCAACTTTAGGTAGTCTTCCTAACTTTTCTTCATATGTCTCTTGTTCATACCTTAAACAACACATTAATCTTCCACAAGCCCCCGAAATTTTTGAAGGATTTAATGATAAATTTTGCTCTTTTGCCATTTTTATTGAAACTGCATCAAAATTATTTAAAAATGAACAACAACAAAGCTCTCTCCCACAGGTTCCATTTCCTCCAATTCTTCGTACTTCATCTCTAACACCTATTTGTCTTAACTCAATTCTCGTCTTAAAAATACTTGCTAATTCTTTTACTAAATCTCTAAAATCTATTCTTCCATCTGCCGTGAAATAGAATAATATTTTACTATTATCAAATTTATATTCTACATCTATTAATTTCATTTCTAGATTATGCTTCTTTATTTTGTCCAAAGCTATATTAAATGCTTCTTTCTCTTTTTTCTTATTTTCTTCATGATGTTTTTCATCCTTATGTGTTACTTTTCTTATAACCTTTCTAAGTGGAGCAACAATCTTCTCTTCTGGCATACTTTTATTGGCTATACAAACTATAGCATAATCTTCCCCATTTGCTGTATCTACAATTACTTTATCATTTATATTTAATTTAAGGCCACCTGGGTCAAAATAATATATTTTTCCAGGTTTTTTGAACCTTATTCCTACTATATCTTTCACTTATTTAATTCCTCCCATAATTTAAACAACAAAAAGTCTATACACATATCATAATTTGTGTTACTCTTTAATTTTTCTTTTGTTTTTTCTACTATTTCTATGGAATTCACGTATTTTTTATACATTACAGTATTTAATTGTATTTTATAATACAATATTACATTAATGTAGTCTAATATGTCCCAAATATCATTCTTACTCTGATATATTATTTCTGATTTATGTATTAAATCAATTATGTTTATATTTTCTATATTTTCAAATATATCATCTATTGTCTCATATATTTCTTTATTTTTTTTTATTTGAAGTAGTTTTCCGTATACTTCCTTCAGATGCATTTAATAAATTCACACTAATATTTTCATTTAATATATTTGTTATTTGTTCTTTTGATAATTTAGAAAAGTTTAATTTAGTACATCTTGATTTTATAGTATTTAATATTAGATTTTCATTCGATGTAATTAATATAATAACTACAAAATTTGGTGGTTCTTCTAATGTTTTTAATAAACTGTTTTGCGCTTCCTTTGTCATCTTTTCGCTATCATTTATAATATATACTTTTTTGTCTGAAATGATTGGCTTTTCAAGTATTTTATTTTGCATTTCTCTTATCTGATCTATTTTTATACTGTTACCATCTGGATTTATTTCTATAAAATCAGGATTATTATTGTTTAAAAACTCTATACATGATTTACAGATTAAACATGGCTTTGACTGGTTCTTAGCATTACATAGAATCATTTTAGCAAATTCTGTTGCAATCATTTTTTTGCCTATTCCTTCAATTCCAATAAACATATAACTATGTAGTATTTTCCCTGAATTAATTGTTTCAGTTAATAGATCTTTTATCTTATCATTTCCTACAATATTTTCAAATGGCATGGATTATTCAACCTTTCCAAATACATTAAGTGGCCAAAATCTTAGTACTACTTTTCCCTCTAATTTATTTAATGGCACACATCCAAATCTTCTACTGTCTGTGCTTTTACTTCTATTATCACCTAAAACAAATATATATCCTTCTGGGACTGTTATATCTGTAAATACTCCTCCACCTACTGAATCTGTAATAACTCCTTCTTGAAGATAGTCTTCTTCTAGTTTCTCTCCATTAATATAGACATAACCATCTTCTATCTTTACATGTTCTCCTGGTAAACCGATAACTCTTTTTATATAACTTGTTTTTCCAATTTCCAACACATTATATGTAAATCTTTCAAACCAGTTCATCTTACTCTGATCTTTGTATATTGCAACTGGGTTTTCTAAGTCTGCTTCTGAAGGTGCTATGTAGAATTCTTCTGGTGCTTCAAAGGTAACTATATCTCCTCTATTAGGTGTTTTCTTTAATGTTCTTTCTAATCTATTTAATATTAATCTTTGATCTTCTTTTAATGTAGGAAACATTGATGGTTGCTTTACTATTGTTGGTGTTCCTATATAATATCTTACTAATAATGCTAATATGATAGCAATTACTATACAGTAAATCCATTCTAATATGTCTTTTGCTCTGTCATTTAATTTTATCATTATCGTTCGTATCCTCCTTAAGAGATGATTAAATATAATCAATTATATACTATCCCTCTTGTTTTATCAATGATTTTGTTGGAATTCTTATAACAACTTCTGTTCCTTTTCCTACTTCACTTTTTATATCTATTGTACCATTGTTTCTATCTAAAATTTCTTTTGCAATAGACAAGCCTAAGCCTGAACCTCCCATTTCTCTTGTTCTTGCTTTATCTACTCTATAAAATCTTTCAAAAATTCTGCTCAAATCACTTTCTGGTATTCCAATTCCATTATCTATAATTTTTATATATGCATCATTATATACAAATCCTACATATATCTTTATTGTTCCATTCTCATTAGTATATTTAATACTATTCGTTAATATATTAATAACTACTCTTTCTATTCCATCTTTTTCAGCCCAAACTGGTGGTACATTTGCTGTTACAAAACATTCTACATTTTGTTTTTTCTTATTTATTTCAAGTTGAACTTTTTCTTGGCATTGTTTAACAAGTTCTCCTAAATCGAATTCTTCTTTTTCAGTTACATTTTGGTTTTTATCAAATCTTGATAAAGACAATAAATCTGTGACTAATTTTGCCATACGTCTAGCTTCTGTAGATATTACATTTAAAAATTTTTCTTGAACATCTTTATCATAATCACTTTCAAGTAATGTATCGGCATATCCCATTATTGAAGTAATTGGCGTCTTTAATTCGTGAGAAACATCTGCCACAAATTCTTTTCTCATATTATCCAATTTTACATGTTCTGTTATGTCTTGTATAACTACTATAACTCCTGCAGGTCTTTCATTTTCGTCTTTGAATGGTGCAAAGAATAGATTTAAGTATTTATCTTTATTATTAATTCTCTCTTCTGTTGATGTCCAATTCTCAAGATATATTACTTTTTCTAAGTTTATATCTATATTATGTTTTTTAAATATTTTTTCATAGGTATTATCTTCTGGCATAATGCTCAAAGCTCTTGTTGCCGCAGGGTTAATTAGAATTATATTCCCTTGCATGTCAAAAGCTATAATTCCATCTGTCATATATAAAAGTATTGTTTCTACTTGTTTTTTTTGTCTAGTCATTTCATTAAGTTTTTCTTTTAGCTCTGTATTCATTATTCCAAAAGCATCTACTAACTCATCAACCTCATTTTTTGATTTTCCATTTTCACTTTTCTTTATTTCTACATTTTCGCCTTTTGAAATCTTTTCAGCGCTCATTAATAGCCTATTAATAGGCATTATAACAGTTTTTGATAAAAAGATTCCTGCTAATATACAAAACGCTGCAAATATTCCTAGAGCTATAATAGTAGCATATTTAATATTATCCATTATTTCATTTACTTGTAATGATGAATTTATCATTATTTGATTTAATAAATATGTAAAATATATCCCTAATCCTACAATAATTACTAAACCTAATATAAAGAATATAAATACAATTTTATTTTGAATATTTCTAATCATAATTTACCTCAACAAAATGGTAGATGTTATGAACATCTACCATTAGACTTCTTTTTTATTCTGTTGCTATATAATAGCCTACTCCTCTTTTTGTTATAAGTATTTGTGGGTTTGATGTATCAGCTTCTATTTTTTCTCTTATCCTTCTTACAGTTACATCAACAGTTCTAATATCTCCATAATATTCATATCCCCAAACTTTTTCTAGTAACGTTTCCCTAGTTATTACTTGTCCTGGTTGAGATGCTAAATATTTTAAAACTTCAAATTCTCTTAAAGTCAAGTCCATTACTTGATCATAAACTCTAACTTCAAATTTATCTAAATCTAATGTTAATGCTCCAACTTTAATTTTATTAGTTACGACTTCTGGTTTTTCTTGTTCTTGTGTAGCTATCATATTTGCTGTAATATCTGCTTTTCTCAAATTAGCTTTTATTCTTGCCATTAATTCTCTTACACTAAATGGTTTTGTTACATAATCATCTGCTCCTAGTTCTAGACCTAGGATTTTATCGATTTCTTCATCTTTTGCAGTTAACATTAATATTGGTATATTTATAGAATGTTTAATTCTTTTACACACTGATAATCCATCTAATTTTGGTAGCATTATATCTAATAATACTAAGTCTGGTTTTTTCTCTAGGGCGATATCTATTGCAGTTATTCCATCGTTTGCTTCTAAGGTATCATAGCCTTCTTTATTTAAATTATACACTAATATGTCAATAATTGGTTGCTCATCATCTACTATTAGTATTGTTTTCTTATCTTTATCTATTATATTATCCACAAAAGCTCCACCTTTCATTTACTATTTAACTATTTAACTATTTACTTAATTTATATCACAATTGTTTCATTTGTACAAGTTTTTTGTTAATTTTATTACAATATTATTTCACGGATTATGTAATCTCTATTCTACAAGCTAGCGGCGCCAATCATTCCGGCATCATTTCCTAATGTTGCAATTTGGATATTTATATCATCTCTTTTATTAAATAATATGTTGTTTGTAATAATTTCTCTTTTTAATCTTTTTATTAATATTTCTTTTATATATACTGCGCTTCCGCCAATCCCTATAACTTCAGGTTCAAATATATTTACCAAATTTACTATTCCAATTGCTAAATATTCTATGTAATTATCTATTATTTTACTCATTTTTTCATTTTTTATATCGTTTTTTATAAGATCTATTATTTCTTTGCTAGTTACATCCTCTTTTAATTTATATTGTTCTTTTACTTCTTCTTTTAGTGCTTTCATAGAACAATATTTTTCAAAACATCCTCTATTTCCGCATTTGCATTCTTTTCCATTTTTGCATATTACCATATGTCCAAATTCTGTACCTGGATAGTTTTTTGATTGAATTAATGTATTTTTGATAAATGCAGCTCCTCCAATTCCTGTACCTAATGTTAAAAATATCCCATCTTCAAAATTTTTCATACAGCCGTAATTAAATTCAGCTATGGCTGCGCATTTTGCATCATTCATTATTTTAATATTTTTATAATTAATTTTTTTATTAAGCATTTCTGTGATTTTAAATTCATCTATTCCTAAATTTACTATATTATATATATTTCCATCTTTTGCTACTCCAGGAGATGATATTCCTAGCGTTCCTATATCTTCTAATGTAATTTCTTTTTCTGAAAGAATTTGGCTAATATATTTACAAATTTTCTCTATAATTAATTTTTTTATGTCTTTTGTATTTTTTTCTATATCTTCTTCTCTTTTTGTTAAGATTTTTCCATTTTCTATTAAAGCTACTCCTATATGGCTTCCGCCTAAATCTATCCCTATATTCATATATATCCTTCCTTTTTATATATACTTATACTTTGTATTTTACATTATTTATATATCATTTTAATATCATATCTTATATTTTTTATCAATATTTTTTATATAAATTATATATACAAAAGA